>NZ_JAQVHI010000037.1:9487-21010 GCF_028696275.1 Lascolabacillus sp. | reverse complement strand
AAGCCAGAAACAATGGTACTAAGATCAACTATTATGAAATAAAAAATAAAAGCGACCTTTATTTTGAACTAAACCTATCGGATGGAAATACAACCAGCCGAGTAGTGCTTTATCCAAATTCAACTCAACTGGTTACAGCAAATGCCAATTCATCAACACTTACTGCAGAAGTGGTTTCGACATACATAAGAAGTGATCAGCATTTAAAAGTTGATTTTGATTTAAGGTAATTATCTATATAGAGTAATTTTGCTGAGTCTTAAAAACTTCATTTAAGAAGCAATAATTAAATATCCTGAATCAATAAAGAAGGTTATATATAGAAAAAGAGTTCATTTGAGATTAAATCAAATGAACTCTTCTGTTTATTATTAAATTACGATTCCTAATACATTAATAACCTTGATTTTGCACAAGTGCTGGATTATTGTCAATATTGCCTTGAGGAATAGGAAGATATCTATTGTTTGGAGTAAATTTACGATCTTCTATTATTACTGTACCAGTAACGGTAGCACGTTTAAAAGGGTCTGGTTCGTTATAATCAACAGTACCGTCTATTCTTGTAAGAGGTTTATTCAATACTGTTTCTGCAATCATTTTACCTGATGCATCTTTCCAACGAACAATGTCTGCTCTTCTGAAACCTTCACCTGCCAGTTCAACAGATCTTTCCCTCCTAATCAATTCACGTAGTGTCTCTTTAGTATTGTATTTTGTTCTGTCTACATCAGGCATGCCGACACGGTTACGTATTTCATTAAGAGCGTTATATACTTCTTCAGAAGGACCCGTTAATTCGTTTGCAGCCTCTGCAAGTGTTAATAATACTTCAGCATATCTGAAAACAATATATTGAGTATTAGTTGTATAAAAATCTCTTTCATATTGTTCTAATGGTACAACATACTTTGACCAGGTTAAAGCGGTCTTAGATGCATTATTTGCACCTTCAGGAAAGTTTGCATTAGGACTGCCATCAGGAAGTAGTCTGTCTAAAGTATTCAATACGCCATTATAACCACTTTCCCATTCTCTACCCGGATAAAGTACAGTCATAGCCATACGTGGATCACGACCTGCAAAAGGATGTGCCGGATCATATCCCGATCCTGCCTCTTCTTTTGTTAGTCCATTTTCCATCTCATATAAATCAATCAGATTTTGTGTTGGAACCATTGATGACCATCCACCATCTGCATTGTTAGGAATTGTTACTATCCATTCACTGGCAAGATTCTTTATACGCTGATTTGAAAGAATAATTTCAGGAGAATTCTGACCAGCCAATGTAAACTGATTTGTATAATCGCTGTCCAGCTCATATACATTAAGGTCTATTATTGCACGGGCAGCATCTAGTGCACGTTGATAATCTCCCCAATAAAGGGCAGATCTCATCTTGACAGCCAATGCAGTAGCTTTACCAACTCTTCCCTTATCACTGTTGGGTCTAACCTTTAGATAGCCAATTGCCTCATCAATTTCCTTATAAACATACTCCTTTACTTCGGTTTCACTGTTCCTTGGTACCTTTGCTTCTTCAGCATCAACATAAGAATCAATAATTGGAACTCCTCCATACCAGAAATTCATTTTGAAATAATTATAAGCCCTGATTGTTTTGGCTTGTCCAATCATGTCCAACTTATCAGCTTCGTCTGAAAAAGGAACATTATCGATATTTTCAAGGAATGTTATAACACGACGAATGGTAGAGAAATTATAGAAAGAATTACCTGGGTTAGCAGCAGTAAGAGTACCATTACCAATTTGTCTCCATCCCTCATGTGTATGGAAGTTGAACCCAATATCAGATGCACAATCAAGGTAGAAAAACTCTTCACCCCAAATCCATCCGTTGTATAAACCTACAAGAAACTTTTCAGCATCATCTTCAGTCTGCCATGTTGTTGAAGGAGACAAAGCATCCTTTGGGTAGGTGTCCAGAAAATCAGAACAACTGGTGACCAGAAGGATCATTAAACTTATAATTAGATATATTTTTTTCATAATGATTAATTTTTTTCAATAACATAAATGATTAGAAGGTCAAGCTAACACCAAATGAGTGAGTCTGAACAATAGGATATGATGATGCACGTTCACTATTGTTTTCAGGATCAATACTGATTGGCATATTATCAATAGTAAATAAATTCTCAGCAGAATAATATACTCTTGCATTAGATATTCCAATAGAATTTATTAAAGATACTGGTAAAGTATATCCAAACTGAAGATTCTTCAGACGTACAAAACTGGTGTTTTGTAGCCAAAATGTAGACATTACTCTTTCAGGTGCACTATTTGAGTTAATTGAATTATAAATACGTGGCATCTTAGCACTAGTGTTATCAGGACTCCAAGCATCAAGCCAAATAGTTGTAGGATGAGAAACATCACCCTGGAAAGATCCAAATGCTTCAGAATTTAATATTCTTGCTGCTTTTGCTGCTCCAGAGAATATCATTGAAAGATCAAAGTTTTTGTAACCAGCATTCACATTTAGTCCATAAATAAATGCCGGGTTAACTGAATGGCTTATAACCCTGTCATCACCATCGATTTTACCGTCTCCGTTTACATCAACGTACCTGATGTCACCAGCCTTAAACTGCTGTGAAAAAAGAGTGGTACCTGTTGAAGGATTATACTTTTCAGCATAGGCATCAGCCTCTTCCTGTGATTGGAAAAATCCATCAGCCTTATAAACATAGAAAGACGATATTGCATGACCAATTTGGTTTATAGTACTTCCACTAATCATTCTTTCTACACCACCAAGGTTAAGAATTTCGTTTTTATTATATGAAACATTACCATTTACACTAAGTGACCAATCTTTCCAGCGATTATTATAACCAAGACTTACTTCAATACCACGATTTCGCATAGCACCAACATTATCCTTATAAGCACCTAACGCAAATTCAGCCGGAACAGGTACATCCATAATAATATCAGTTGTTTTTCTATCATATAAGTCAATTGATGCATTATAGTGATTAAATAGTGAAAGATCGATACCTAAACCATATGTGCGTGCTTTCTCCCATGAAATGCTTGGGATACGATAACTACTCTGATAATAACCGCTTTGTAGCGATCCGTCAAAAGGATAAGAACCTCCAAGGTTGTAAGTATTGAGATAAGGATAATAATCATCAAGTGCATCTTGGTTACCAAGCAGACCCCATGATGCTCTCAACATAAGATTGTTTACATCGTCTCTCAAACTCTCCATAAAAGCCTCTTCACTTATTCTCCATCCTGCAGAGAATGAAGGAAAGTAGCCCCATCTGTTTTCAGAAGAAAATCTTGAAGAAGCATCTGCTCTGAAGTTTGCCTCAAAGTGGTATTTGCTTGCATAGTTGTAATTAATTCTACCAAAACCGGAAATCATAGCCAATGCTCTGGAGAACCCACTGTTAGTCTGAGTAGAAGCAGTTCCGGCGTTCATGTCAGTAAGGTTATTATTTGGAAAACTACGACGCACCATAGTATTTTCGTTATAATTATATTTTTCGGTGTGCCATCCTAACAGAACCTTAAAAGTATGCACATCATTAAAAAGTTTATCATAGTTAAGAAGTGCATCAAAAGTTGTCCTGTTCCACAGATAGTAGCGCTCATCCAGTTGATTAGGACCGTGATATTTATTTGGGTTATATTGAATATCCTTCATGAATTCACGATAGTGCTGCATATTGTTTATGTATGATCCCTGAAGAGTTCCAGTCAGGTTTTTACTGAATTTGTAATCAGCAGCCAAGATACCTGTAAAATTCTGATTTTTTCTGTCAATTGTCTGATCAAGATCCAGCCATGCGATAGGATTACCATCAGAAACAGTGCCATAAGTGCCATCTTCATATTTATTTACTATCCAAGGAGCAATAATATTTAACTGTCTGATAATTTGATCAGAACCACCTCTTACATAACTATTTGTAGGGTCTGAATAGTCATTCTTAATATAGGCAAGATTCATTTTCATATCCAGTCTGTCGTTTATAGCAACATCCAGATTGATTCTGCCATTAAATTGCTTTCTATTGGAATTTGACAGAATACCTTCCTGACCAAGGTAACCTACAGATGCATGATATTTGGTATTATCTGTACCACCACTTGCAGTTACATTATGCTGTTGTTGCATACCGTTTTTAAAAGCAAGATCATACCAATCTGTATTTGAATGTGTGTATGGTGATGAACCATCTTGAAATTTTCTTAGATCTTCATCTGAGAAACGTGGATTGTTACCATCATTAATAAGAGCCTGGTTGTAGAGACGGGCATAATCATAAGAACTTAATCTTTCTGTCAGCTCAGTTGCCCTTTGAATACCATAAAATCCGTTGTATGAAACACGTGGAGTACCTGCTTTCCCTCGTTTAGTTGTAATCAGGATAACACCATTAGATGCTTTAGATCCATAGATCGCTGCTGAAGAAGCATCTTTAAGTACTGAAATGCTCTCGATATCATTTGGATCTAATGAGTTCATTGTCCCACTCTCAACACCATCAATAAGGATATAGGGTGATGCAGTATTAAGAGTGCCAGTACCACGAATACGAAGGGTTGCTCCATCCTGACCCGGACGTCCCTGTCCCGACATTACAGTTAAACCAGAGACAAGTCCCTGCAAAGCACTAGAAACATTCTGTATAGGTCTGCTTTCTAATTCCTTCTCTCCAATTCGAGCAACTGCACCTGTAAGATTCACTTTCTGCTGTGTACCATAACCTACAACTACTACTTCATCAAGAGCCTGCATGTCTTCTCTCAGAACTATTTGCAGAGTTGTTTGATTTCCGACTTGAACTTCATTAGTTATATAACCGATATATGAAACTTGCAGGGTAGCACCCTGAGGTACAGTTAACGTGAAATTTCCATCAATATCGGTAACAGTACCGTTATTAGTCCCTTTTTCGATAATGTTACCACCAATAATTGGAATCTGATTTTGATCAATTACATTACCTGTTATGGTAACATTCTGAGCAATAATCCCAATTGAGAATATCCATGTACACAGTAGTGACAGATACCTCCATTTAGTAAAATAGCTTTTTGTTTTCATTCTAACATAGTTTAATGTGATTAATTAATACGATAATATTTAATTTAAGTGTTGTGAAATAATAGTAATAGATAATTAGTGTATAGCTTCTCAATTCAGGCTGCAAATATATGGAAATAAATTTAAATAGTTTATATATTTAACATATGAAGTTGACTAATTGTCGGTATAATAATAAAAATAGCTGTTTATATTCAATTATATAAATACTTATTTTATTAATTTAGATTAAAATAAATAAAATTGTATTTAATCACGTTGATATTCAACAATATAATAGGATCCATAACCTGTTTATATAATACTTATTTCAAGGATGGGAATAGAATAGGGTTAAAAAAACCCAATTTATAAATTAAAGATTCAAGTGGAATGATAATGAATGAGCCTGCCGAGTCAGAAAAACAGTTGTTGAGACATTTTAATTCTTTTAATGGCACTGTATTGTCGGCAATTGGATTGATGATTATGTTTAGCCCGTAAGTATTTTGGGTTACGACCTTAGTCTTTTAAAAATATACTAACCATAAAAGCGTCATCCTGTTTTTAATTTGATTTTAGTGTGAACATATTACAAGGATTAGATTTATAATATAAAAGCAATACTTAAACCATAGATCACTTATACCAATTATATGCTAAATAAGAAATAAGTCTCATTTATATCGCCGGAGATAATATTGTGATTTTCAATGCATTGTAAATGCTTGAAATAGAGTTTATAGAGTGTTATGATAGAAAATATATTCAATTTTATAAACATTTTCCAATTTGTTTTGTCTACTTTAGCAGATTAGTTATGATAAAAACAAAGATATTTAACGAACAGAGTAAACCTACAGAGAGAGAAAAAAGTGAAGTTGTCGATTTCTTATTCGATAATCTTCAGCAGTATGGCGACCCAAAAAATCAGATTGAAAGAGCAATAGATTATTCCACAAAAGAGTTTACTTCTTTTGGCGGATTTACTATGGTTCTGAAGGAGGAAGAAGAAATCAGAGCTGCAGTAGTGGTTAACAGGACAGGTATGGATGGTTATATCCCAGAGAATATCCTGGTGTATATAGCTACTGATAAAAACCATCGTGGTAAAGGAATCGGAAAAATGCTTATTGAACTCACTATTGAAAAAACGGACGGAGATATCGCGCTACATGTTGATGCTGATAATCCTGCTAAAAAATTGTATGAGAAATTTGGTTTTACTAATCCTTATCTCGAAATGAGGTTAAAAAAATAATTATGGCTGAACTGGTAATACAGACAGAGAAGATAAAAGAAAATATAAAGAGTTTAAGCGATTTTTTTGAAAAATATAATATACAGTGGAGCCTTGTAACTAAGGTGTTTTCGGGAGATAAAGAGTTTCTGAAACATATACTTACAGATGATGTAATTGAAAAAATAAACTCAGTAGGTGATTCACGATTAACCAGCCTGAGAAATCTAAGAGCAGTTAATCCAAATATGAGAACAATCTACATAAAACCACCTGCTGAGGTTTATGCAGATGAGGTTGTAGAGTATGCCGACATTTCATTGAACTCATCGCTAAGTACGATTATGGCTCTTAATGAAGCAGCCGGAAAACAAGGAAAAATTCACCAGGTTATCATAATGATTGAGCTGGGAGAACTGCGCGAAGGAGTTAATAGAGAAAACTTGATGTCGTTCTATGAAAAAGTGTTCGACCTCCCAAATATTGATGTAATCGGACTGGGTTCTAATCTTGGTTGCATGTATGGCATTGAGCCCAATTACGACAAACTGCTTCAATTATCAATATATAAAGAGTTGATTTCATCACGATTCAATAAAGATTTGAAATTCATATCAGGTGGGTCATCAATTACGCTCCCACTTATTAACCAGGGCACAGTACCCAAAAACATCAACCATTTTAGGATAGGAGAAGCTGCATTCTTTGGGGTCAGCCCTCTTAAGAATGAACAGTTTATGAATCTTCACACCGATACTTTTGAATTTAGAGCAAATATTATTGAGCTGGAGAAGAAAAAGATTGTACCCGAAGGTGTTTTAAGTGATGCTAACATAGGACACACAGCCGATTTTAGCGAAACCGACCGTCACGAAACAACAGTTAAGGCAATACTCGATTTCGGCATGCTTGATGTGGATGACGGAGACCTGACGGCACTTGACTGTGATATAAAATTTGTAGGTATAACCTCCGATATGATGGTTGTGGATTTAGGCTCAAATAAAACCAAAGATGGTAAAAAGAAATATCATGTAGGAGATGAAATAGTATTCAAAACCAACTACATGGCAGTTGCCAGATTACTGAACTCTAAGTTTATCGATAAGAGGTTTGTGTGAGGTGTTCTATACAAACACGACCTGACAGTACACATTTTACAATTGTTTTTCTATTAACTTGAACAATCGGATATCCTGCTTAAATATATTATATTGTGATTTCCATTTAAAATGTCCTATTTTTGTTATGATCTTATTGGAGGATTATTATGAAAGAACTTGAACAGAAACTATTAGACAGGGATATTAAACCAACTGCAGTGAGACTATTGATATTTAAGGCAATGGTGGAGTATCCGCAGGCATTTAGCTTATCAGATCTTGAAGCTGTATTAGAGACTGTTGATAAATCAACAATCTCCAGAACTATTACTCTGTTCCATAACCATCTGGTAATTCACAGTATTGACGATGGCTCAGGCTCAATGAAGTACTCGGTTTGTAATGATGATTGTCAATGCGAATTAAATGAACTCCATGTACATTTTAATTGCACTCATTGTCATAAAACATACTGCCTTGAAAGTGTTTCAATTCCTCCGGTTCAGTTGCCTGAAAAATTCTTGCTTGAGAACATCAATTTTGTTATGAAAGGTCTCTGCGATAAATGCTCCGAATCTTAAGACAGAGCACAGCATTAGCAATTTGCAACTTGGTTGCGTAATTATCAATTTAACTTTGCTATGTAAATTGATAATTATATGGCACTAGATATCGCTAAAAATATTGAAACCAATTGTAGCAATGATGCAGGGCGTTGTTGCGGAGATTTAAATAGAGAATCCTTAGAAAGCAATTCTGATTGGAAAACCTATATACCAATTACAATTACAGTTGTCATTTTCCTTTGTGGAATTGTTCTCGATTACTTTAAAACAGACTTCTTTAAAGGCAATATGCGTCTACTTTGGTATATTGTTGCCTATTTACCTGTTGCTCTGCCATCCTTTAAAAATGCCGGCACCGCTTTAGCTCAGAAGGACTTTTTTAATGAATTTACTCTGATGATAGTTGCCACACTGGGTGCATTCCTTATTGGAGAGTATCCGGAGGCTGTTGCTGTTATGTTGTTCTACACAATTGGTGAGATGTTTCAGAATTCTGCTGTACAGAAAGCCAGAAAGAATATTAAATCTTTACTTGATGTTAGGCCCGATAGTGCATCAGTTATCAGAAACGGATCAATATCAGTAGTTAATCCTGAATCAGTTGCTATCGGTGAGTTTGTCCAGGTTAAAGCAGGAGAGAAGATTCCTTTGGATGGTAAAATGTTGACTGCCAAAGGAAGTTTTAATACATCTGCACTAACTGGCGAAAGTGTCCCAAGAACAATACGTGAGGGCGAACCGGTATTGGCAGGGATGGTTAATCTTAACAGTGTTATTGATTTCCGGGTGGAAAAAAAATATGAAGATAGCTCACTTGCACGTGTACTGGAAATGGTGCAAGAGGCATCGTCACGCAAGTCTAAGACTGAACTTTTCATACGCAGGTTTGCACGAATATATACTCCAATTGTTTTTGCTCTTGCACTTGCAATAACTATTATACCTTCGTTTATTGTCTCTGATTATCTTTTTTCCGACTGGCTATATCGTGCACTGGTGTTCCTGGTAATTTCTTGTCCCTGTGCACTAGTTATATCTATTCCATTAAGTTATTTTGGAGGTATAGGTGCAGCATCACATAATGGAATTCTGTTTAAAGGAGCAAATTACCTCGACTTAATTGCCAAAGTTAATACTGTGGTGATTGACAAGACAGGAACATTAACCGAAGGAGTATTTCAGGTACAGAAAATTGAATCTGTTTATCCTGATAAGGAAAAAATGATTGAGTATGCTGTAGCTCTTGAATCGAAATCGAATCATCCGATTGCTAAAGCCATGTTAGAATACCATCCTGATATTTTACCATATGACTTTAACATAGAGAATGTGGAAGAAATTGCCGGACATGGGATGAAAGGCTTGGTTAATGGGAAAGATGTATTGACAGGAAATACTAAATTGATGAAACTTCACAAGATCAAATACGAACAGAAAATAGATGATATAAAGGAGACAGTAGTTATTGTTGCCATAAATAAAGAATATGCCGGATTTTTTGTAATTTCTGATAAAGTGAAGAAAGACTCTTGGAATGCAATATCGCGACTGAAGAAATTAGGTATAAAAACTACAGTGATGCTGAGTGGAGATAAAAAGTCGATTGTTGATGATTTGGCAGATGAGTTGAATATTGACTTTGCATACGGTGATCTACTGCCTGAAGATAAGGTTTATCATATTGAGAAATTGAAGAAAGATTCTGATAACATAGTAGCATTTGTAGGTGATGGAATTAATGATGCACCTGCTTTAGCTATTAGTGATGTGGGGATTGCCATGGGTGGTATGGGTTCTGATGCAGCAGTAGAAATTTCAGATGTTGTGATCCAGACCGATCATCCATCTAAAATTGCCACGGCTATACAGATTGCACGTTCTACCCGTGCAATAGTTATTCAGAATATTGTGTTTGCTTTGGGTGTAAAGTCTCTAATAATGATATTAGGAGCCTTTGGAATAGCTTCAATGTGGGAAGCCGTGTTTGCCGATGTAGGCGTTTCTCTGATTGCTATACTCAACTCAATCAGAATATTAAGAAAAGATTTTAAATAATTTAAACTAACCTCATCACTCTGTCAACAGCATCATCAACCTGATCGATTGACTCTAATCCTAATGTCATGCAGTGCGTGTTGCCGGTGGTTAAGGCATATTTGATAGATTCCTCTCTTTCGTTATCTTTAACATGTCTACCTTCACCAAATATTTTCATGCCAATCACACCAATCCCTTTCGCTTTTGCTTTCCCAAGGAGTTCACTCACCATATAGGGGGTATTGTCCATATGGCTTTGGAATGGATTTATACGTGCTAAAATAATATCAACCCATGGATTATCTACAGCTTCTACCATTGCTTCCCAATTGTGGCATGAGACGCCAACTGCTTTTACGATACCATCTTCTTTTGCCTTGGCTAATCCTTCCATATAATGCTTACGGTTATTGCTCCATCCTGGCTGCATCAGGCAGTGCATTAAGAGAATATCAATATACTCAGTGCCTATTTCTTTGCGATAACGGTCGAGAGATTCACGTACAGGAGCATTCCTATCAGAACCATCTTCATATGTCCATATCTTTGTGAGAAGGGTTATTTTCTCGCGTGGCATGGATTTGATGGCATGCCCTACAAATGGGTGGGATCCATACGAATCAGCCATATCAAAGAATGTGATACCTCTGTCATATGCGTGATGTGCCATAGAAGCAAACTTATCCATTCCCAGTCGAGTCTGATTGGATGATTTGGAGCCACCAACCGATCCTGTGCCTAATGCTATTCTTGAAACAGTGAGTCCGCTGTTACCTAATTTAACTTTATCTATTTTGACTTCGGGTTTTAGATCGATATTAAATGAACCTTTCCCGGCAACCGTGAGACCTGCAAAACCTGCAAACCCGGTGTGAATAAAACTACGGCGAGATATCTTTTTCATTTAATTACAGATTTTTAATTAGAACTATTTTAACAGGACATACTCAAAAGTAGAAAATAATTTCTATAAATCAAGTAGTTGGGTGAAAATTATCCATTTTCATATTTACAATTTAAGTAATTCCTACTTCAACTTATTCACTTCAATCTTAAATTTTATAATTCTTTCAATTAAATCATAAGGAATAGGACATTTAAGAGGAAATTGTACAGATCCTTTGCCTTGTTTATATACAGATAGTTCCTCTTTAAATTCATCATGTGCTTCAGGTGTAGCATACTAGCCTATGTGATTCTTATATGCTGCAAAGTAGATAAGAGGTCTTTTGTTAGTCTTATATCCAGGCATACCGTAAGCCATTTTTTCTTCTGCACCAGGAGCTAATTCTTTAACCATCCCTCTTATTTTGTATAGAATTTCCTGGATTTCATCGGGGAAACTTTGTATGTATTTGTCTATCTCATTCATGTCTTCAAAAGTAGAAAATAATTTCTATAAATCAAGTAGTTGAAGAAAAATATGATATTGATTACCAATCATAATATATTAAGTATTTTCCAGAGGAATAATGTCTTATCTTTGTTGCATGAATATAGAGA
>NZ_JAQVHI010000037.1:0-9387 GCF_028696275.1 Lascolabacillus sp. | reverse complement strand
TCAAAAGTAGAAAATAATTTCTATAAATCAAGTAGTTGAAGAAAAATATGATATTGATTACCAATCATAATATATTAAGTATTTTCCAGAGGAATAATGTCTTATCTTTGTTGCATGAATATAGAGAATCAACAATCAACTATTTTATCTAATCTGGGTATTAATGCATTGAATAAGATGCAGTTTGAAGCTCAGAGAACGATAATGAATAAGAAAAATATTATACTGCTTTCTCCTACAGGTTCAGGAAAGACACTTGCATTTTTACTGCCGATACTGCAACTGCTTGACGAGAATATAAAAGGAGTGCAGTGCTTGATAATTGCTCCATCACGCGAACTTGCTATGCAAATAGAACAGGTGTGGAAGAAGATGTCGACAAAGTTTAAGGTAAATGTTTGCTATGGAGGGCATTCTATCGAAACGGAGCTAAACAACCTAAGTAATCCTCCGGCTCTGCTTATTGGTACTCCGGGACGACTTACAGACCATTTAGAAAGGGAGTCGTTTGATACGGGCAATATTAGAATATTGGTGCTGGATGAGTTTGATAAGTCACTTCAGCTGGGCTTTTTGGAGGAGATGAATGCTATTTTAAGTAAGTTGTCAAATCTTGAAAAAAGAGTTTTGCTATCTGCTACTTCCGATGTAGAGATACCAGAATTTGTTGGTATGGACTCTCCTGTAACTCTTGATTTTGTACATGAGGTGCAAAATGAGACTCTTTCACTTAAACTGGTAGTATCTCCCGAAAAGGATAAAATAGATACACTTTTTAAATTGCTTTGCAATATAAATTCTGAGGCTGCGCTAATATTTTGTAATCATAGAGAATCAGCAGAAAGAATCAGCAGCGTGTTAGTTTCCAAAGGTATAAATTGCGGATATTATCATGGGGGAATGGATCAGGATGACAGGGAAAGAGTATTAATACAATTCAGAAATGGTAGTCTTAATTTTCTTGTTACAACTGATCTTGGGGCAAGGGGGTTGGATATTCCGGAAATGAAACATGTGATCCATTATCATTTACCGGCAAAAGATGTAGATTTTACTCACCGTAATGGACGTACAGCACGTATGAATGCTTCCGGTACAGCATATATTGTTATATATAAAGAAGAGGCTTTGCCCGAATATATCCCGCAAGGTTTAGATATACTGCAACTGAAAGATGGTGGTCCATTGCCACAGCAACCGGAATACCAGACAATATATATTAGTGGAGGTAAGAAAAACAAAGTTAATAAAGGTGATATTGTGGGATTCTTTCTGCAAAAAGGAAGATTGGATATGTCTGATTTGGGTCTGATTGAAGTGAAAGACTTTGTATCCTTTGCCGCTGTCAGAGCGTCTATGGTTAAAACGCTTTTGAATAACATTAGAAACCAAAAGTTGAAAGGTAAGAAATATAAGATTGAGGTTGCCAGACAGGTAACTATATAAACAAAAAACACCTGCCGAAATATCGATAGGTGTTTTAATTTTTTTTGTGGGCGATGACGGATTCGAACCGCCGACATCCTGCTTGTAAGGCAGGCGCTCTGAACCAGCTGAGCTAATCGCCCTTTTTTTAATAACTGCTTTTCTTAATTTCTCATCTCTTTGAGTAGTTGTTTTCCTGAAAAGCGATGCAAAGATATACTCTTTTTTGAATGTGACAAAATTATTTCAATTATTTTTATCAAAATTTTTAAGACTCTATTATTATCACTATTTTTGTATATCGAAAAGAGGTATATAATATAATGAACTTAAACCGACTGACAGCTATTTCACCAATTGATGGTAGATACAGAGATAAAACAGAAGCTTTATTTCCGTTTTTTTCTGAATATGCCCTCATAAAATACCGAGTACAGGTAGAAATCGAATATTTTATTGCTCTCTGCGAAGCGGGTATAAATTCTTTGCAGAATGTTGATGAGAATCAATTTGATCTGCTGAGAGCTATTTACAAAGGTTTCGACGAGGATGATGCTCAAGATATTAAAGAGATTGAAAAGATCACTAATCACGATGTGAAGGCAGTGGAGTATTTCCTTAAAGAGAAATTTGACAAGCTCCACCTTTCTGAACAAAAGGAATTTATTCATTTTGGTCTTACTTCTCAGGATATAAATAATACTGCCACACCTATGATGTGGCGTGATGCTTTGGAAACTGTTTACATCCCAGAGATGGAGCAGTTGATTTCGTTGATTGATGCTTTGGCGGAAGAGTGGAAAGATATTCCTATGCTAGCCAGAACTCATGGTCAGCCAGCATCTCCAACCCGTCTGGGAAAAGAGATGAAGGTGTTTTCATACAGATTGACTAATCAATTGGAAGTGCTTAAACATATTCCTGCCAAAGCTAAATTTGGTGGAGCAACAGGAAACTTTAATGCTCACCATGTGGCTTATCCCGAGATAGATTGGAAAAAGTTTGGTAATGAATTCCTGTTCGAAAAGTTGAACCTGATCAGGGAGGAATATACTACTCAAATTTCTAATTATGATGCATTCGCTGCATCCTTTGATGCAATGAAACGAATTAATACTATCCTGATTGATTTCAACAGGGATGTATGGCAATATATCTCTATGGAGTATTTCAAGCAAAAAATCAAAGAGGGTGAAGTGGGTTCATCAGCTATGCCACATAAGGTAAATCCTATTGATTTTGAAAATGCTGAAGGTAATCTTGGTATTGCTAATGCACTTCTTGAACATCTGGCGGCTAAATTGCCTGTGTCAAGATTACAAAGAGACTTAACAGACTCAACTGTGATACGAAATATTGGAGTACCTATGGCACATGAGATAATTGCAATTAAAAGTACAACAAAAGGACTTCATAAGTTGTTATTAAACCGTGAGGCGATAGATAGAGATCTGGACAATAACTGGGCAGTGGTTGCCGAAGGAATACAGACTATATTGAGACGTGAAGGGTATCCAAAACCATATGAGGCATTAAAAGAACTGACTCGCACAAATAATCATATTACTAAAGATAGTATCGCAGAGTTTATTGATACATTGGAGGTGAGTGACAGTATCAAAAATGAACTTAAGGGAATTACACCTCAATCCTATACAGGAATTTAAAAAAGAGCAATTATTATTTATTGAATGTAATGTAAATACAAATTAAGGAAAATCCAATGCCGGTTGTTCCATTACATGATGGCCGGTACTGTTTTATTAAAATTGAAAAAAACCGTGAGGTTTAATAATTAAGACAAAACTAAATGCAACAATGACAACAAACAACGAAGAATCGCGCCCTAAAAGAAGTTTCTATAGTGCGCACAATGAGAGACACGCTTCCCCTAACAGAAATAATCAGGGTAATGAGCGAAGAACACAACAGGAGGGGTATCATTCTGAAAGATCCTATAACCAAAACAGAGGAGAACGCCCACAAGGTGGTTCATATGGTAATAGTGAGGGAGGCAATGTAAGAAAAAGACGCCCAAGAGTTGGTGAAAGGGTACAGGCTCAACAAAGAGGCCAAGGTGGTGGCGGTTATGGTAATCGCAGCTGGGGCAATCAATCACAGAGTTCAAATTATAAAACGACTACTAGCTCCACTGGTAAGAAACTTAAAAAGAAAAAACCGTTTAAGCAGATTAAATATAAGGAGAATGCAGATCCAAATGCTCCTATACGTCTTAATAAATTTATTGCTAATGCAGGTATCTGCTCACGTCGTGAGGCTGACGAGTTTATACAGGCTGGTGTGGTAACAGTGAACGGTGTAGTGGTAACTGAACTTGGAACAAAAATTACTCGTTCTGATGAAGTTAAATTCCATAATCAACCTGTTCAGCTTGAAAGTAAGGTATATGTTCTACTTAATAAGCCTAAAGGCTTTGTTACTACAACTGATGATCCTGAGAACCGTAAAACAGTGATGGAATTGGTGAAAAGTGCAGCATCAGAAAGGATTTATCCTGTTGGAAGACTTGATAGGGCTACTACAGGTGTTTTACTCCTTACAAATGATGGCGACTTAGCTTCCAAATTAACACATCCTAAATACGAGAAGAGAAAAATCTATCAGGTTTGGCTTGATAAACCGGTTGCAATGGAGCATATGCAGGCTATTGCAGATGGAATTGAGCTAGAGGATGGAGAGATACATGCTGATGCTATAAGTTACGTTACAGAAGAAGATCTTACTCAGGTGGGTATTGAGATTCATTCAGGTAAAAATCGTATCGTTCGCAGAATTTTTGAAAAACTGGGATATCGCGTATTAAAGCTTGACAGAGTATATTTTGCAGGTTTGACGAAAAAGAAATTATCTCGTGGTAAATGGCGTTATCTTTCAGAACAAGAGGTTAATATGCTCAGAATGGGAGCTTTTGACTAAATATTAATTTATAAATAATAACATTAAAATTTTCTGTCTATTACTGCAGAGATAAAAAATATTTTGCAACAAAATCTCTAATGGGAGATTAATCGTTGATTATGAAACAGATTAAGAGGACAAAAATATCGGAAGCTTTAAAGCTTACCAGTTTCGGAGAAGAGATAAATGTAAAAGGATGGGTTCGTACCCGCAGAGGAAATAAGAACGTAGGATTTGTTGCGTTGAATGATGGATCTACCATTCATAATATACAGATTGTTATAGATATAGCGCAGTTTGGTGAAGAGTTTCTTAAGCCAATCACAACAGGTGCATGTATTAATGTAAATGGCAAGCTGGTTGAGTCGCAGGGAAAAGGACAGTCGGTTGAGGTTCAGGCAACTGAAGTGGAAATTTACGGGCCGGCTGATCCTACTACATATCCATTGCAAAAGAAAGGACACTCTCTGGAGTTTTTGCGTGAAATAGCACATTTACGCCCACGTACAAACACCTTTGGAGCGATCTTCAGAATGCGTCACCACATGTCATTTGCAATTCATAAATATTTTAATGACAGAGGTTTTTACTACTTCCATACACCCATTATTACAGCTTCAGATGCTGAGGGTGCAGGTTCTATGTTTGAAGTAACCACTCTGGATTTTAATAATATTCCCAGGGATCAAGAGGGTAAAGTTGATTATTCACAGGACTTTTTCGGGATGCAGACCAACCTGACTGTTTCGGGACAATTGGAAGGTGAACTTGGTGCAATGGCACTTGGTGGAATTTATACTTTCGGTCCGACATTCCGTGCTGAGAATTCAAATACACCACGTCACCTTGCAGAGTTCTGGATGATTGAACCTGAAGTAGCATTCTATGATATCAACGACAATATGGATCTGGCTGAAGATTTTCTGAAGTACCTGATCCGATATGCACTTGATAACTGCAGGGATGATATAGAATTCCTTGCAAGCATGTATGACAAAGAGCTGGTGGATAGATTGCTATTTGTTGTTGAAAACGATTTCGTGAGACTAACATATACTGAAGGTATAAAAATACTTGAGGAGTCAGGTCATAAATTTGAATTTCCTGTTTTCTGGGGAGCAGACTTGCAATCAGAACATGAGCGTTACTTGGTAGAAAAACATTTTAAACGTCCTGTAATTCTTACTGACTATCCAAAAGAGATAAAATCATTCTATATGAAGCAGAATGATGATGGAAAAACTGTTCGTGCAATGGATGTTTTATTCCCTAAGATCGGTGAAATTATAGGTGGTTCGGAACGTGAAGCAGACTATGATAAGCTGATGAATCATGTCAATAACCTTGGTATGAACACAAATCCAATCTGGTGGTATCTGGAAACCCGTAAGTTTGGTACAGCTCCTCATTCCGGATTTGGTTTGGGTTTTGAGAGGTTAATGCTGTTCATTACAGGAATGACAAATATTCGTGACGTAATCCCATTCCCAAGAACTCCTAATAATGCAGATTTTTAATAATAGATGAAGAATATAAGAAACTTTTGTATCATAGCTCATATTGATCATGGAAAGAGTACTCTGGCAGATCGTCTGCTGGAGTTTACCAAAACTGTTGAAGGTAAAGATCTTCAAGCACAGGTACTTGACAGCATGGATCTTGAGCGTGAACGAGGCATTACGATTAAGAGCCACGCTATACAGATGGACTATGTATATGAGGGTGAGAAATATATATTGAATCTTATTGACACACCCGGACACGTTGACTTTTCGTATGAAGTGTCGCGTTCGATTGCAGCCTGTGAAGGTGCTTTACTTATTGTTGATGCTGCTCAGGGAATTCAGGCTCAGACTATCTCTAATGTTTATATGGCAATTGAGCATGATTTGGAGATTATTCCGGTTATTAATAAAATCGACCTGGATAGTGCAATGCCAGATGAAGTAGAAGACCAGATAGTTGAGCTTTTAGGTACACCCAGAGAAGATATCATTCGGGCAAGTGGCAAAACGGGTATAGGAATTGAAGAGATATTAAAAGCAATAATCAATAGGGTGCCTGCTCCGGTTGGAGATTCTGAAGCTCCTCTGCAGGCACTTATTTTTGATTCCGTTTTTAACTCTTTCCGTGGTATTATTGCATATTTCAAGATTGTTAATGGTGTTATCAGAAAGGGTGATTCAGTTAAGTTTATAAATACAGGCAAGGAGTACGACGCTGATGAAGTGGGTATTCTGCGCTTAGGAATGGAGCCAAGAGATGAAGTAAGATGTGGTGATGTAGGGTATATAATTTCTGGTATTAAAACTTCGAAAGAGGTTAAGGTAGGAGATACCATTACTCATGTTAAACGTCCGGCAGCTAAAGCGATTGAGGGTTTTGAAGAGGTGAAACCTATGGTTTTTGCCGGTGTATACCCAATCGATAGTGAGGATTTTGAAGATCTGAGATCCTCATTGGAAAAACTTCAGTTAAACGATGCATCTCTGACTTTTCAACCTGAATCATCTGTAGCTCTTGGTTTTGGATTCAGATGCGGCTTCCTTGGATTACTCCATATGGAAATTGTTCAGGAGCGTCTTGAGCGTGAGTTTAACATGGATGTGATAACCACTGTTCCTAATGTTTCATATAATGTTTATGATAAGAAGGGGAACAAAAAAGAGGTACATAATCCGGGTGGACTGCCTGATGTTACTCTGATTGACAGAATCGAAGAGCCCTACATACGCGCATCTGTGATCACATTTACTGAATATATTGGTCCTATAATGACCCTTTGTCTCGGAAAAAGAGGCGAGCTGATAAAACAGAACTACATTTCAGGTAATCGAATCGAGATAATATATGATATGCCACTTGGAGAGATAGTTATTGACTTTTATGATAAATTGAAAAGTATCTCTAAAGGGTATGCATCTTTTGACTATCATATGCATGATTACAGGCCTTCTAAGCTTGTGAAAATGGATATTTTGCTCAATGGCGAACCTGTTGATGCTCTTTCCACTCTTACGCATTTTGACAACGCACAGACCTTTGGTCGCAGGATGTGTGAAAAACTTAAAGAGTTAATTCCACGTCAGCAGTTTGATATAGCCATACAGGCAGCAATAGGTGCGAAGATTATTGCTCGTGAGACGGTAAAGGCAGTTAGAAAAGATGTTACTGCAAAATGTTATGGTGGTGATATATCTCGTAAGCGTAAACTGCTGGAGAAACAGAAAGAGGGTAAAAAGCGCATGAAGAAGGTAGGTAATGTGGAAGTTCCGCAAAAAGCCTTCCTGGCAGTATTGAAGCTTGATTAATTGGGTTTGACATTATATGGTTTCAGTAAAATAACTCATGAGTAATCACTGCACTTGAAGATGTTGTTTACTTTTTAATGTAGTTTATAATAATTTGATGTTAGAATCACTTCTGCAAAATTCATATTTTTCAGTTTTCGTAATTATAGCACTCGGTTTTTTACTTGGAAATGTTAAGATAAAGGGTGTTTCACTGGATTCCTCGGCAGTTCTTTTTGTGGCACTGCTGTTTGGTCACTTTGGTGTTGAAATTCCTAAAGTACTGGGCAATTTTGGCCTGGTACTTTTTATTTTTACTATTGGAATTCAGTCGGGTCCCGGTTTCTTTGATTCATTTAAAAAGAACGGGAAAAATATATTTATACTTTCAGTACTTATCATTGCCAGTTCCGGTGCAGCTGGTATAGGATTAGGTTATCTGTTTAATATTGATACAGAGGGCGTTCTTGGTCTGATTTCAGGAGCATTGAGCAGTACTCCTGCTTTGGCTACAGCAACTGATCTTACTGATTCTCCTCTGGTTTCAATCGCATATGGTATTACTTATCCATTTAGTGTAATCGGAATTATTTTATTTGTGAAGTTATTTCCCAGAATATTCAGAGTGGATCTGGCTAAAGAGGCTAAAAAAATTGAAGAGGTAAATAAAGAATTTTATCCTGAAGTTAAACAGGCAGTGTTTAAGGTGAAGAATCCAACTGTGTTTGGTAAAACACTTGCAAAGCTTCAGGTACGTTCTATGACAGGTGCTGTTATTTCGCGTTACTCTCATGAAGGTGTCATTTCTTTAGCAAAAGCTAGAACCAAACTGTATGAGGGGGATCTTATTAAGGCAGTTGGTACTGAAAACTCGTTAAGCCAGCTGGAGCTTTTAATCGGAGAAAAGACAGATATGAAACTGCCTGTAGGAAATAATCAGGTATCGGAATCACTGCTTGTGACTAACAAAAATATAGTGGACCAAACTCTTGGATCATTAAATCTCACTTCTGTTTATAGTTGCAATGTAACTTATATTAGACGTAGTGGGGTAATGCTTTCTCCTTCGCCTGATATTAAAATTAAATTCGGTGACAAGTTGGTTGTAGTAGGAGAGCAGGAGAATGTTAAAGAGGTAGGTATGCTTTTAGGTAATGATGAAAAGAAGCTTTCAAGTACCGACTTTTTTCCTATTGCCTTGGGTATTATTTTGGGTATTCTGGCAGGACAAATACAGCTCTCTTTTTCTGACTCATTCACTTTCTCACTTGGTTTAACGGGGGGTGTTCTTATTGTTGCACTTTTACTAAGTAAGGCAGGAAAAACAGGGAGTATTTTGTGGACTATGTCCGACACTTCAAATCAGTTGTTAAGACAGCTGGGGTTGTTGCTCTTTCTTGCAGAGGTTGGTACAACGGCAGGGGCAACGCTAATTGCCACTTTCCAGACATTTGGTTTACTTTACTTTTTTATTGGAATAGTAATCACACTGGTACCTATGATTCTGTCTGGCATTGTTGGTAAGTATGTACTGAAGTTAAACGCTTTGGAGTTGCTGGGTACAATAATTGGAGGAATGACAAGTACACCCGGATTGGCTGCAGTTGGTTCAATGACCGATAGTAATGTGCCAAATCTGACTTACGCTTCGGCCTACCCACTAGCAATGGTGTTACTAATAATAATGCTGCAGGTAATTGGATTTATTGCACTATAGAATTAAATAAAAAAAGGCACGCCAATCACTTGGAAT
>NZ_JAQVHI010000060.1:0-4962 GCF_028696275.1 Lascolabacillus sp. | reverse complement strand
ATAGAAGAAATAGGAAAGAGTTAATAATTTATTATATATGCTGTTAAACAGGTATTTATGAATTATTTGAAAATAGAGAAAAAATACAGAAATAACTGTTTAAAAGCTTCCCAAGCTGAGGGTCGCGGGTTCGAATCCCGTTTGCCGCTCTAATAATTAAGCACTTATCGTTTAATACGGTAGGTGTTTTTTATTATATATTCAAAGTTTTTGTTACATTTGAACAATTATATGATAAACACACCTTTCAGCCGATGAGAAGTTTTGCCGCAATAGATTTTGAGACTGCCAATGAACAACGAACCAGTGTATGCAGCGTAGGTGTAGTAATCGTGCGCAATGGCGAAATAACAGATAGCTTTTATAGTCTTATTCGTCCCGAACCGGAATATTATTGTTACTGGAACATGAAAATTCATGGTATCACCTTTGAAGATACAGTAGATGCGCCAATATTCCCGGATGTATGGTGTCAGATTGAACCTCTAATTGAAGGACTCCCTCTGATCGCACATAACAAGAGTTTTGATGAGAGTTGCCTTAAAGCCTGTTTCCGTATGTATCAGATGGACTATCCCGAATATGAGTTTCACTGCACACTGCAGAATGCAAGGATGCTACTGAAAGGATTGCCCGACTATAAACTATATACTGTCTCCGCCTACTGTGGATATAAACTAGAAAACCACCATCACGCTTTGGCTGATGCAGAAGCATGTGCTCAGATTGCATTAAGGATAATGGTTGAGGATTAAAATTTTAAAAGATATGAAAAAAGGAGTACTATTTATTTTACTGTCATTCTCTTGTTCATTACTGTTTAGTCAAGATTTCCCTTCTATAAGTGAGACTGATAGAATAGATCTTTTAACACCAAACAGAGGGAAAATAAGGATGGTGCTGGATACCGACACTTATAATGAAATTGATGACCAGTTTGCAATGGCCTATGCACTCTTATCAGAAGACAAACTAACTGTTGAAGCAATTTATGCAGCACCCTATTTTAATGACCGGTCTGAAAGTCCTTCAGATGGTATGGAAAAAAGTTATCAAGAGATATTAAGACTGCTAGATTTTATGAACAGACCTTCAGATGGATTAGTTTTCCGAGGATCAACGGAGTATTTGCAAGACATTTCAAAGCCAATCCGAAGCGATGCAGCACTTGATCTGGTATCCAAAGCTATGAAGAGTACTCCTGATAATCCTTTGTATATTGTTTCAACTGGTTGCATCACCAATGTTGCATCAGCGATTCTTATAGAACCTCAGATAATTAAAAACATAGTTGTTGTTTGGTTAGGAGGCAATGATTTAAACTGGCCAACACAAAAAGAGTTCAATTTAATGCAGGATGTTTTAGCAGCTCAGGTTGTACTAAACTCAGGTGTCCCATTAGTTATAACCCCTTGCAGACCTGTTGTGTCACATTTTACAACTACAATACCGGAGCTGGAATTGTACCTTAAAGGGAAAAACGATTTATCCAACTATTTATATGAAATTGTTAAAGGATATAATAGTCAAAATCTGGATGCATGGTCAAAGGAGATATGGGATGTAGTGGCTATAGCCTATTTAATTAATCCATCCTGGGTACAGACAAACTTAGTACATAGTCCTATACTAACTGATCAGGTTACGTATAGTATCGACCACTCACGTCACTTCATCAGAATGGCAACATCTCTTAATAGAGATGCTATTTTCAGAGACCTGTTTAATAAATTAACTGCTGTCAGCATCTATCTCATTAGCCGGAATGGCAGTTGCATTCCCCGTAGGAGTCGGTATAGCATTGGTCCTTGGTGTATTTATAAACTATTTTGGTGCTCCCAAAGGTGATCCTGTTATATTATTTCTTGGGGTCGCACTCATAGTAATTGCAATAATTTTGAACGGTATAGCTTCAGGGAAAGTGAGTTCTGTAACCGAAACAGTGAAAACTAAAAAGAAGGGAGTAATAATTGCAATATTTGCAGGAATATTAATGTCATTCTTCTACAGGTTTGTTGCCTCTTCCATGGATCTCAGCAATCTTGAAAATCCTATATCAGGTTTAATGACACCATACGGGGCTTTTTTCATTTTCAGTCTGGGAATATTTGCCAGTAACTTTATTTTCAACACCATTGTAATGAAAAAACCTTTTATTGGAGAACCAATCAAATATTCAGAGTATTTTGCAGGGAAAATGAATCTGCATTTAGTAGGAATATTAGGAGGTATAATTTGGGGTGTAGGCACAGCACTTAGTTATATAGCTGCAGGCAAGGCTGGTCCTGCAATCTCATATGCACTGGGACAAGGAGCACCTATGATTGCCGCACTTTGGGGTGTATTCATCTGGAAAGAGTTTAAAGGGGCTCCTAAATCTACCAATACCCTTTTAACTATGATGTTTATTCTCTTTATTGCAGGGTTATCATTAATAGTAATTTCAGGAGGGAGTTGATAATTTAAATAATTAGTTTATCTAAAATGCTGAGTTTAGAACAATACAAAAAAGAAAAGAAAACCATAGATATTTATGAAGCAAGTAAACTGGCGGTTGTTTTATTTTTTGTTCCTTTAATTCTGTTAGGATTGCCATTTTACTTTCTCTGGCGTCCTGTATTACAGTTCTATTGGTATGATATATTAATATTTTCTTTACTTTTTATTGTTGGCATTGTACTTCATGAACTAATTCATGGCTTAATATTTGGATTATTTGCTGAAAGCGGATTCAAAAGCATAAGATTTGGAATTTTATGGAGTCCAATAACACCATACTGTCATTGTGTTGAACCATTGAAGTTGAGACATTACATTATTGCTGCTTTAATGCCAGCCATCATATTGGGTCTTATTCCAGCTGTAATATCTCTTTTTAACGGTAATCTGATGTTACTTATTATAGGTGTTTTTTTTATAAGTGCTGCTGCAGGTGATATCATGGTGATATGGATTCTTCGGAAAGAGAGTATGGAGACTCTTGTTCTGGATCACCCTAGTGAGCCGGGTTGTTTTATATATCGAAAACACTCCCGTTAAATTCATTTCAACTCATTTATTCTCTAAAATAGATAGTACAATTTTCTCCTCTTTTGTAAGATCCGAATAATTATCATCCTCTTCAATTGCATCAAGCTGATCAAAATACTCTTGTAGAGCACCATTCTCGTAAGAGGTGATAATTTCGGGATGGATGTAGTATTTTTTACAAACTGCACGAGTATTTCCCAACTTTGTGGCAACCTTATCAACAGCCTCTGTTATTAGCCTCTTTTTTTCTGATTCTGATCCACCACAACCAAGTTCCTTGAACGCGAGAAATGCTTTTACTGTTCCTGCCCAGGTTCTGAAATCTTTAGAAGTGAACTCCTCGCCACTTATCTCTTTTAGGTAGTCGTTTACCATACCTGAGTCGATAGATTGACGCTTTCCCTCATCATCGTAATACTGAAAAAGCTCCTTGCCTGGAATCTCTTTACATCTTTGAACCATGCGTGCAAGCCGGCTGTTACGTAAATTTATATCATGGTAAACCCCCTTCTTCCCTTTGAATGAAAATATGATATCGCTTCCCTTTATTTCGGTATGCTTATCCTTAAGGGTGGTAAGTCCGAATGATCCATATAGTTTTTCGTATGTATTATTGCCAACTCGTATGCTTGTGCGCTCCATAAGGCTGATTATAAGAGCCAGCACTTTCTCCTTTGGCAAACCTTTACGTGACAGATCTTTCTCAATCTGTAATCTTATTTTAGGCAGGGCATAGGCAAACTGAATCATCCTGTGATATTTTCTCTTATCTCTCTGATTTACCCACTCAGTATGATAGATATACTGTTTACGCCCCATTGCATCAATGCCAGTGGCCTGTATGTGACCATTAACCATTGAGCATATCCATACTTCTTTCCATGCAGGAGGAATTACAAGTCGGCGAATTCTGTTGAGGGTATCTGTGTCAGTAACTTTAACTCCTTCACAAATATATCTGAATCCTTTTCCCCTTTTTTCACGAAATATTCCTCCATTCTCGATCTTCTCGACATATGCAAGCTTAGATTTTGCTGCCATAAAATGATAATAAATCTTTTTCCTAAAACATAACCGTATTAAATTTGGTTCATTATATTAAATTGTAATATGGTGTAATGAATTATGCTAAGATTTGTTGACAGAGTAATTTTTTTTAACCAGGAGCTGGTTTTCAAGGGCAATCTGCCCGATAATTTTCAGGTGATTAATCCTTTCATAGATAACCCCGAAACAATGGTTGTGATGAGTCGGTTTTATCACAAGTATTATAATGACAACAAGCAGAGAAGATTAATATTGGGTATTAATCCAAGCAGAAAAGGGGCAGGGGTAACTGGTGTTCCTTTCACTGATACTAAAAGGCTGGCAACTGTTTGCGGTATAGAGATGAAGTCTGCCCATACCCATGAGGTCTCTTCTGTTTTTGTCTATGATATGATTGAAGCTTATGGTGGACCTGAACGGTTTTATAGTGATTTTTATATCAACTCACCCTTCCCTCTGGCAATTATCAGGGAGACAAAAGATGGTAGCTGGTTGAATGCAAATTATTATGACGACTCGCTGCTATTTGAGATGGTGAAAGAGTTTATGATTGAGTCATTGAAGAAACATATTGATCTTGGTCTGGACTGCTCAGAGGTTTTTGTGTTGGGCAAGAAGAATGCTGTTTTTATTGAGAAGCTTAACAGGGAGGAGAAGATGTTTGATAAACTTACTGTCCTGGAGCATCCGAGATATATTCAGCAGTATAAATCGAAGGAAAGAGATCTGTATATCGATAAATATATTAACGCTTTTCTGTGAAATTGAATCTGTTACTCAATAATTAAATTATTTTCGGAAAATAATACTCACAGTGATTTAGAGGTTTTTAAAGCAAAAAGCCCTGAAACTTTGAGGTTTCAGGGCTTTTTGTGGTGCCACCAG
>NZ_JAQVHI010000059.1:2842-5173 GCF_028696275.1 Lascolabacillus sp. | reverse complement strand
CCATTGCCTGTACCCTTTTCCAGAATCGTAAGCCCGGGAATGGGCTCATTAGTCACATCGGTAACAATACCGCTAACCCTCTGTTGTGCATAAGCCGTAAAGCCTAATAGCAGACAGAAGATCAATAGCAAATTTTTTTCTCATACGTGTTTTTATTTGTGGGATTCAGGCAGATCTGATTATCTATGAACCCCAGATTAAAAAATTTAAGTTATTATGGATTCTTTTTATTGTTTGTAATCTTTATTGTATACACAGCGATCCCGCGCCTAATACGCCGGGACATTTAATATCCGATGTAAGAATTTTCAGTCTCTTCATAGAATTAGGATAAGGGAAATTCTTCAGTTCTTCAAGCATCGACTCTTCAAACAGATCAAACGACTTAGCAATTGAGCCTCCGAAAATTACTGCCTGTGGGTCAACAATCAGCACAATAAATTTCACAAGCATAGCAATATGTTTTCCATACTCCTTGTAAAGTTCAATTGATTCGATATCACCCTCTCTCGCCTTTAATGCAGCTTCGTAACCAGTGATATTACCTGTTCTGGTAAAGAACCTGCTGCCACAATACTCCTCCAGGATTGAGTCAAGATAGGGTAGCTCGCCAAACTCACCAGCGCCAGTATTGGCATCCTTCAGAAGATGACCACTTTGAATTATTCCACCGCCAACACCAGTTCCCAGGGTAATCCCAACAAAATGCTCAAACTCCTTGCCTTTGCCGAAAATCTTCTCACCATAAGCAAAACAGTTGGCATCATTATCCACGAAAACAGGGAGATTAAACTCCTTTTCCAGGATCTCTTTCAGATGAACTTCATCCCAGTCCTTTATATTCTGAACATTATAAACTACACCTTTATTCCTGTCGACAACACTCGGAACACCAATCCCGATTGCAGTCGTCTCTTCCGTAATAAGATTTTTTAAGAGATCAATTAAAATACCCAGGGTTACATCTCCCCCCTCAGCAGCTTTAGTTTCTGCCGATAACTGTTTTTCAATGCTATTGTTAACTATTCTGCCACCAACAATATTGGTACCTCCAATATCAATTCCTATGACATTCTTCATAATTTGTATATATTTTGTAATTAGTATTTATGGTCTTCTTCTATTGTTTTTTATTTTTTTTGCAAGAAAACTTACGTTTATTGCAATAAATGCCCCTTCACCTATTCTGATATGCAACGATTTTGTGATTTAATATTGAAGTTGGTTTTGTCAATTTGTTGCAAAATATATCCTCTTAGTATCAGATACTGAATGTTTTAGATGATAAATTGTATCAAATTAACATAGTAAACGCACTCTTGGCTTAATCTGTTAAATAAAAGATAATATTACAAATATATAACAAGTTTTATACTTGCAACAAATAAAGTGTAATAAAAGGTGATTTAGCATGTTGTTGCATAGATGTTACATAAAAGCCGCTAATTCAGTGTATCATCTTTCAATGATCAGCAGCTTTATTGGTAGAAGGTCAACAAGATAATGGAACCAAAAAATAATAGGGAATCTTAAAATGTTTGGACAACATTTAAAAGAAATTGGAAATCGGAACACAAGATCGATAAATATAATTAAACTATATCAAACCTTCAATCCCGCCTTTTTGAAAATATCCTTAGCATTCAGCAGTCTCTCCTCCGACAAAGCAGGCAGATCACCAGGTCTGTAATCCATACCCATCTGCTCATACTTATTCACACCCATCTTGTGGTAGGGCAGAAGCTCCACCTTCTCAATACATTTATAAGGTTTCAGGAAATCAGCAAGCCTGTTCAGAAGAATATCGTTGTCGGTCCACCCCGGCATAACCACATGCCTGATCCAGGCCCTGATATTTTTCTCCTCAAGATAGTTCAGGCACTTCAGCGTATTGTCAATCTTAACACCGGTAAGCTCCCTGTACTGCATCTGGTCAATCGACTTAATATCAAGCAGCACAAGATCCACAATATCCAGCACCTCCTTCACCGTCTGATTGAAAATTGCTCCCGACGTATCAAGAGCAGTATGAATACCATTCTCTTTGCAGAGCATGAAAAACTCCTTCACAAAAGCCGCCTGCATAAGTGGTTCACCACCAGTTACAGTCACACCCCCCTTAGCAATAAAGTTCTTATATTTCATCACTTCAGCAAGCAGCTCCTCCGGCGAAAGCTGATATTTGCCCTCTCCCTTCTTATCCCATGTGTCTGGGTTGTGGCAGTAAACGCAGCGCAAAGGACAGCCCTGCAGGAATATTACGAATCTTATTCCGGGACCATCTACTGTTCCAAAGCTTTCAAGAGAATGTATATTTGCTTTCATATTTCT
>NZ_JAQVHI010000059.1:0-2742 GCF_028696275.1 Lascolabacillus sp. | reverse complement strand
AAAAAAACATTGCTCCCCGAAAATCAGGGAGCAAGTTACCAAATAAATATAAATATTATAGAGACTGATTGATAGTCCTTGAAATAACATCAAGCTGCTGTTCACGAGTAAGCTTAATGAAATTCACAGCATAACCCGAAACGCGGATAGTAAGCTGCGGATACTTCTCAGGATGATCCATCGCATCAAGAAGCAGATCCTTGTCAAACACATTCACATTAAGGTGCTGACCACCATCAGCGGTGAAATAGCCATCAAGCAGGTTAACCATATTATTAACCCTCATATCAGTATCTTTTCCAAGAGAACCCGGCGATACAGCAAAAGTATATGAGATACCATCATGAGCATGCTGGAAAGGAAGCTTAGCAACAGATGCAAGAGCCGCAACAGCACCCTTAGAGTCTCTTCCGTTCATAGGATTAGCACCCGGAGCAAAAGGAGTACCTGCAGGTCTGCCATCAGGAGTAGAACCAGTCTTCTTACCATAAACCACGTTAGAGGTGATGGTCAGGATCGACTGTGAAGTGATGGCATTTCTGTAAGTCTCATGTTGACGCAGATAACCCATAAACTTCTTCACAATATCCACTGCGATCTGGTCGGTCCTGTCATCATTGTTACCAAAAGGAACATAATCACCCTCACGTTCAAAGTCAACAGCAATACCACGCTCATCACGAATCACCTTCACCTTAGTATCACGTATTGCAGCAAGTGAGTCAGCCACAATTGAAAGTCCCGCAATACCGGTAGCCATGATCCTCTGAACATTACCATCATGCAGAGCCATCTCAAACGCTTCGTATGCATACTTATCATGCATGTAGTGAATAATCTTCAGTGCATTCACATACACCTTGGCCAGCCAACGCATAGTCTGCTCAAACTTCTCCATCACCTCGTCATAATCAAGATATTCCGAAGTGATAGCCTCAAACTTAGGAGCCACCTGAACACCCGACTTCTCATCCACGCCACCATTTATTGCATAGAGCAAGCACTTAGCCAGGTTGGCACGAGCACCAAACAGCTGCATCTGCTTACCAATTCTCATTGGCGATACACAGCAGGCAATACCGTAGTCGTCACCATAATCAGGACGCATCAGATCGTCATTCTCATACTGAATAGCAGAAGTCTCCACCGACACCTTAGCACAGAACTTCTTCCAGTTCTCAGGAGCGCTCTGCGACCACAATACAGTCAGGTTTGGCTCAGGAGCCGGTCCCAGGTTATACAGCGTATGCAGATAGCGGAAAGATGTACGGGTTACAAGCGTCTTACCCTCAATATTCTGTCCCCCCAGCGATTCAGTCACCCACACAGGGTCACCCGAGAACAGCTCATTATATTCCGGAGTACGAAGGAAACGCACAATACGCAGCTTGATAATCATCTGATCGATAAGCTCCTGCGCTTCACTTTCAGTAATCACTCCCTCTTTAAGATCCTTCTCAATATATATATCCAGGAAAGTAGAAGTACGTCCAATCGACATAGCAGCACCATCCTGATCCTTCACAGCAGCCAGGTAAGCAAGATACAAGAACTGAACAGCCTCATGAGCGTTCCTTGCAGGCTGCGAAACATCAAAACCATAGCTCTGGCACATCTTCTCAAACTTCTGCAGAGCCTTTATCTGGTCGGTAACCTCCTCACGGCTTCTGATAACATTCTCATTAAACTCCTGAATATCCAGCTGTTTCTGGAAAGCCTTTCTCTCCTTAATCAGGATAGCAGTACCATAAAGAGGCACACGACGATAGTCACCAATAATTCTTCCGCGACCGTAAGCGTCAGGCAGTCCGGTTATAATTCCCGATTTTCTTGCAGCCAGTATCTCATCATTATATGCAGAGAAAACACCCTCGTTGTGAGTCTTCCTATATCTTGTGTAAATATCCTTAGTAAGCGGATCCAGCTCATAACCATAAGCAGTAAGTGAGTTTTCCACCATTCTGATACCACCTTTAGGGAAAATACCCCTCTTCAGTGGAGCATCAGTCTGCAAACCCACAATCACCTCATTATCCTTATCAATATATCCCGGTCCGTATGTATCAATCTCCTGCGGAAGCTTAGTTTCGGCATCATAAACACCCTTAGCCTGCTCTTCCTTGAACATCTCTGTAAGCTTGTTCCACACCTTCTTCGTGCGTTCAGTAGAAGAAACAAGAAAACTATCATCACCCTCATAAGGTGTGTAGTTATTCATGATAAAATCCCTTACGTTAATCTCTTTTCTCCATAGGTCGCCTTTGAAACCTTTCCATGCCTCGTTATTACTATCCATGATAAACTTTAGTTTGATGTTATATATTTAAATATCAGGATATTAAATTAAACTCATTAGGTTGGGTAAGTTGATCAATGCTGTGGTTTTTAAAAAAATCGGATGCGAATTCTATAAATAAAAAACGAATCGATAACCTCGATAATCTTTGATAACCTAAATCAAATAACATAAAATCCCGATTTGAGGCTGCAAAGATAACTCTAAAATCCTGAATAAAGAAATATTTCCTTAATTAAAACCGCATTTTTTATTGTAAATTATACAATTAATATGTCGCTATTATTTCAATATAATCTCTCATAATCTCTCATGGTAATATTTATTTCGTATATTTGTCCGAATTACAAAAACGGAAAACTGATTATGATTATAGCCGTAGACTTCGATGGTACTATTGTGGAACATGAATACCCGGCCATTGGTAAGCCAATACCTTTTGCTAT
>NZ_JAQVHI010000036.1:0-22801 GCF_028696275.1 Lascolabacillus sp. | reverse complement strand
CGTACCGTTACAGAATGTATCAAATTATGAAACGGCACTTGATAAAATGAAAATTCTCCTTGAGGCAGGAGCAGTAGCAGAAATTGATCAGGTAAACTGGAGAAACGACTTTCCCGAAAAAATGCCCGTGACTGTTCGTGTGGCACATAACAATGAGTATATGTATCTTTACTATACTGTTATAGGTGAAGAGATCAGAGCGGTTAACACAGAAGATTTTGGTTCTGTCTGGGAGGATAGTTGCGTTGAATTTTTTATGCAGAGAGAAGGTGAAACCAGCTACAGAAACTTTGAATGTAATGTGCTTGGTGTGTTGTTATCACGCGTTCATGAATCGAGAGAAAAAGGTGTATCCCAAACTGAATTGATGAACACTATTTACAGACACAGCACTATCAACCATAGATATGAAAATGGAAAGCAGTTGAGTGACTGGACAATGTATCTCGAAATTCCAAAGGTTGCATTAGGATTTAAAGATAACGAAACACTTTCGGGTCAAAAGATTAGAGCCAACTTTTATAAGTGTGGTGATAAAACACCAAAACCCCACTTCCTGAGCTGGAACCCAATTGATTTGCCAAAGCCAAATTTTCATACTCCTGAATTTTTTGGAGAACTGGAATTCGAGTGATTGCATAAATCGCTTTTTGAATTTAGTAAAATATATATCAGACAAACTTACTAGAGAGATAATACAAAATTCCCTTACAGAAAAAACCTAAAACAAGAAGAATGAATGAGATGAACAAACTGAAAGAAATAGTCTTTCAATTTATCGAACAAGAAGAGAATGTAAAAATTGAACCACTTGGAAAAGGCCATATAAACGATTCATACAAGGTTGTAAATGGTAATGAGGAGTATGTTCTGCAACGCATAAATCATTATGTATTTAAGAATGTAGATCAGCTACAGGATAATATTAGCAGGGTAACCAATCATATTCGCAAAAAACTTCAGGAGAAGGGTCTAAAAGATGTTGAGCGTAGAGTTCTGACATTGGTTCCCACACATGATGGTGCGCTATACTATAAAGACAGTGAAGGTAACTACTGGCGTATAACAAAGTTTATAAAAGATTGTAAAAGCTACGAGGAGATAAATAGTGATTTGGCCTACCGTGCCGGAATGGCGTTTGGTGATTTTCAGAAATTGTTGTCTGATCTTCCGGGAGAACCTCTTTTTGAAACTATCCCAAACTTTCATAACATGGAGGCTCGATTGGTAACATTCAGGGAGTCTGTTAAAGCAAATAAAGCCGGAAGATTGGCTGAAGTGGCAGATCTTGTGAAAGAGATTGAAGATCGTGCAGAGGAAATGTGTAAAGCAGAAAAGTTGCACCGTGAAGGAAAACTGCTTAAGCGTATCAATCACTGCGACACTAAAGTAAATAATATATTGTTTGATGAAAATGATAAAGTACTTTGTGTCGTAGACCTAGATACTGTTATGCCTGGTTATGTATTATCGGATTTCGGAGATTTTATTCGCACAGGTGCCAATACTGGTGCAGAAGATGATAAGAATCTTGACAATATATCTGTTAATCTGGATATTTTTGAAGCATATGCTAAAGGTTATCTAACACATGCAGCTTCATTTCTGACCGATGTAGAAATTGAGAATCTGGCTTTTGGAGCTAAGTTACTCACTTATATGCAAACAGTTCGTTTTTTTACAGATTATATTGACGGAGATCTGTATTATAAAATTGCATATCCAGAACATAATCTTGTTAGAACCAGAGCTCAGTTTAAACTACTGCAAAGTCTAGAAGAGAATTTTGATACAATGCAGGATATAGTAAAGAGAGCGGCAGGAAAATAACAGTTTCAGTTGTCTCAGGCATATAAAAAATAAAAACATTTAAAACAAACAGTGTAAAGAAAATTTTATTATCTTTGCACCGCTTTATTTTGAGGAGAAAACGTGGCAAAATTTAGTTTGTACAATATTTCCCTTAAAAACCTTTCCTTAGGTAATCATAGCTATGACTATGAGCTGGATAATAAGTTTTTCGAAGCTATTGATGGCGAAGAATTTAGGAAGGGTAATGTTAAGGTAAAGGTGAATGTGAAAAGAACTTCATCCACCTTTGAATTTAGTTTTGATATAAAAGGTGTCGTTAAAGTACCTTGTACAAGGTGTCTTGACGACATGAATCTTGACATTGATACAAATAACAGACTTGTAGTAAAGTTTGGAAAAGAGTATTCAGAGGAAAGTGATGAGATAGTCATTATCCCTGAGGATGAAGGTGAGATTAATATTGCCTGGTTCCTGTATGAATTTATTGCTCTGAACATTCCTATAAAGCATGTACATCCACCGGGTGAATGTAACAGGGTTGTATCAACAAAATATAGAAAACATCGTGCTGTGAGCAGCGATGATGATTCTGAAGCAGATGATTTAGACCTGGACGATGATGATCCCGATACAGACGAAGATGTGGACTTTCAGTCCGGTGATCCTCGCTGGGACCCTCTCAGGAATTTAAATTTAGATGATAACTAAGTATAGAATAATTGAAAATTTGACATAAAATGGCACATCCAAAACGAAGACAGTCTTCATCAAGACAAGGAAAAAGAAGATCACATGATCATGCAAAAACTCCAACAATGGCACTTTGCTCAAATTGTGGAGCATGGCATGTTTATCACACAGTTTGTGGTGAGTGTGGTTATTACAGAGGTAAACTGGCAATAGAGAAAGATGTGATAGCATAATTGCAATCTCTGGAATCTTATTAAAACAAAGGACCCTGAAATGACCCGATCGTTTTTCAGGGTTTTTTTTCATTAATAATTTACTGAAAATGATTAAACAATTAAATGCAGTAATCACAGGTATTTCTGCAAGCGTGCCTGAATATATACTCACGAATGAAGAACTTTCCACTATGGTAGATACTACTGATGAGTGGATAATGACCCGGGTTGGCATTAAAGAGAGACGAATATTAAAAGGAGAGGAGCAGGGTATTTCTGTTTTAGGTACTGAGGCTGTAGAAGATTTACTTAATAAAACAGGCGCAAAACCTGAGGAAATTGATGCTGTAATCTTTGCAACCTCCACTCCCGATCATATATTCCCATCTGCTGCATCTATTGTTGCAGAAAACTGTGGAATAAAAAATGCTTTTTGTTTCGATATGGAGGTAGCCTGCTCAGGTTTTATTTATGGTCTTGAAATTTGCAATGGTCTGATTAAGACAGGTAAATACAAGAAAATAATACTTTTGGCAGGAGATAAGATGTCTTCTATTACAAATTACAAAGATCGCACTACCTGCCCACTTTTCGGTGATGCAGCAGGAGCAGTTTTAATTGAACCTACTGAAGATGATCTTGGAATTATAGATGCCGAGCTGCACTCAGATGGAGTAGGTTATAAACCATTGCAACTAAAAGCTGGTGGGAGTAAATTTCCTGCGACAGCAGATACTGTAAAGAATTCAGAACACACTGTATATCAAGACGGTAAGGTTGTATTTAAATATGCAGTTTCAAAAATGGCTGAAGTTTCAGAATCTATTATGAAACGTAATAATCTTGAAGCTGAGGATATAGATTGGCTTGTGCCACATCAGGCTAATATGCGTATAATTGATGCAGCAATACAGCGAACAGGTTTGTCACCTGAAAAAGTAATGATAAATATCGAGAAGTATGGTAATACCAGTGCTGGTACAATACCCCTCTGTTTGTGGGAGTGGGAATCTAAACTTCGAAAAGGTGACAATATAATTCTTACTGCGTTTGGTGCCGGATTCTCTTGGGGAAGTGTTTATCTGAAATGGGGATATGATGGGGCATAAGTCGGGTTTCGTAAATATAGTTGGTAATCCCAATGTTGGAAAATCAACTTTAATGAATAAGTTGGTTGGAGAGAAAATTTCCATTATCACCAATAAGTCTCAGACCACACGTCATAGGATTATTGGGATAGTGAATAAACCCGAATATCAGATTGTATACTCAGATACTCCAGGTGTACTGCAGCCCAATTATAAATTGCAGGAGCAGATGCTCAACTTCTCGCTTTCAGCATTACAGGATGCAGATGTTTTGCTCTATGTTACTGATGTTGTGGAGAAAGTTGATAAGAATGATAATTTCTTGAAAAAAGTTCAGCAACTTGATCTACCGGTATTATTGTTAATAAATAAAATCGACAAGACAAATCAGGAAGAGTTGGAGAAGTTTGTTGACACTTGGCATGAATTATTACCCAAAGCTGAGATTTATCCTATCTCAGCTTTGAATAATTTCAGTATAGATATCATTCAGAAAAGGATATTGGAGCTTTTGCCTGAATCTCCTCCCTATTTTGAGAAAGATGCTCTTACAGATAAACCTGCTCGTTTTTTTGTAACCGAGATTATACGAGAGAAAGCTCTTTTGATATATCAGAAAGAGATTCCATATTCAATGGAAGTAGCTGTAGAGGAGTTTAAAGAGGAGAAAGACATAATCAGAATCAGAGCTGTAATACTAATGGAGAGAGACACTCAAAAAGGTATTATAATAGGACATAAAGGAGAAGCTATCAAAAAATTAGGAACACTTGCACGCAAGGATATTGAACTGTTTTTTGAGAAGAAAATATATCTTCAATTATATGTGAAAGTCGAGAAAGACTGGCGAGACAGGGATAATTTGTTAAAACAGTTTGGTTATAAACTTGATTGATTTAATCCTGTGTAAAGTTATTGATTCATTATCAAACAAAACAAAATTATGAAAAATTTAGTAGCAATTGTTGGTCGTCCCAATGTAGGTAAATCCACACTATTTAACCGATTGACACAGAGTCGTCAGGCAATTGTAACAGAGATCGAAGGAACTACACGAGACCGTCAGTATGGGAATGTTAGCTGGAATGGAAAAGAGTTTTCTTTAGTTGACACAGGTGGATGGGTTGTAAACTCCGAAGATGTTATGGAGGATGAAATCAATAAACAGGTACTCATTGCAATACAGGAAGCAGATGTGATTCTTTTTGTTGTGGATGTAATGAACGGTTTAACTGATCTGGATACAGGTGTGGCTCAGATTCTCAGAAAATCAGGTAAGCCGGTTGTTATAGTAGCTAATAAATCTGATAATTTTGAAATTGGTTTTCAAGCAGCTGAGTTCTACTCGTTAGGATTGGGCGATCCTTTTAGTGTATCAAGTATAAATGGTTCAGGAACAGGTGATTTACTTGATCATATAGTGACCCTGTTTACAAAAGAGAGTGAGGAGGAAATACTTGAGGATATACCCAGGATTGCTATTGTTGGCAGACCAAATGCAGGAAAATCTTCGATAGTAAATTCACTTTTAGGTGAAGAAAGAAGTATCGTTACTGATATTGCAGGAACTACGCGTGACTCAATTTATCACAGATATAACAAGTTTGGGATGGACTTCTACCTGATTGATACAGCCGGTATCAGAAAGAAAGGTAAAGTAAGTGAAGATTTGGAGTATTTTTCTGTAATACGTTCAATCAGAGTTATTGAAAATTCTGATGTTTGTATTCTGATGATTGATGCCACCAGAGGTATTGAGAGTCAGGACATGAATATTTTTACTTTAATACAAAAAAATAGAAATGGTCTGGTTGTTTTTGTCAATAAATGGGATTTGGTTGAAGACAAGGATAACATAACAGTGAAAGTATTTGAGAATGCGATCCGTCAAAAACTTGCCCCATTTACAGATTTCCCGATAGTATTTGGATCAGCCATAACAAAACAGAGAATTTTGAAGGTTATGGATCTCGCAAAAGAGGTCTACAATAATAAGAAGCGTAGAATACCAACCCATAAATTAAATGAGGTAATGCTTCCAATAATTGAGAATACTCCTCCTCCTTCGAATAAGGGCAAATTTGTTAAAGTTAAATATATTACACAACTTCATAATACAACTGTTCCCTCATTTGTATTTTTCTGTAATCTCCCTCAGTGGGTAAAAGAACCGTATCGCAGGTTCATAGAAAACAGGATGAGAGAGAACTGGAATTTCAGCGGTACCCCGATTAATATATTCTTTAGAGAAAAATAAATTGCATAAACCGATGAATTAACAAAAATAATGCGTTAATTTGTATTACTTTCGATATCAGATATTTTGTAAAAACTGCTATCGTATCATAAAAAAAAGTAATTTGAAATGCATATTCCGGCATATTTGCCGAGTAAAACTTAGGAACAGGGATGAATACTACAAACAATCTAGAGAACGAAAAACTACCGGTTAACGAAGTAGAATCTGATAACAACCTACAGTCTGAACAAACAGAGCAGGAAACTTCTTCAGTTGAATCTCAATCGGTTAATGAAGCTGAGAGTGAAAAAGAGATCGATTATGATCTGGATGATGCCCATATTGAGGATGAATCTGAATCAGAAGAAGATGAAATTGACGAAGATACTGTATCTGAAGATTCAAGTGCTGTTTTACTCTCTATAGAAGAGATAATACAACATTTGAGGGATCTGCTTGAAAAAGGAAATCTAAAGCGTAAACATGTTGAAGAGTATAAGAATCAGTTTTATCGTTCACTAAGAAATGAGATTGAAACACAAAAACAGGCCTTCTTTGCAGAGGGAGGTGAAGAGATTGATTTTGTAGCAACGGAACCTGAAATTTACAATGAGGGAAAAGAGCTTCTTCAAAAAATTAAAGAGAAGCGTGCAGAGCTTGTTGCAAAAGAGGATGCTCAGAAAGAGAAGAATGTTGAAAGAAAACTTTCTATAATAAATCAAATTAAATTACTGACCGAAACTCAGGGGCATGAAGATTTTAACAAGACCTATCAGGAGTTTAAATCACTGCAGCAGGAGTGGAACGAAATAAAACTTATTCCACAATCCAAGGTTAATGAATTGTGGAAATCTTACCAACGATATGTAGAAAAGTTCTATGACCTGGTCAGAATAAACAATGAGTTCAGGGAATATGATTTCAAGAAGAATCTTGAGTTAAAAACAGATCTCTGTGAAGCGGCTGAGCGACTTGATGAAGAACCAGATGTGATTTCTGCTTTTCATCAGCTGCAGAATCTGCATCAGGAGTGGAGAGAGACCGGTCCGGTTTCCAGAAAAGACAGAGAGGAAATTTGGAACAGGTTTAAGGCTGCATCAACAAAAATCAATAAAAAATATCAGGCTCATTTTGAGGAACTGAGAAGTAAAGAAGATGAGAATTTAGAGCTAAAAACTGCAATTTGTGAGAAGTTAGAAGCTATTGATTATTCAAAAATAAAAACCATTAAAGATTGGAACAGGAGCGTAAAAGAAGTGCTGGAACTTCAGTCCGAGTGGCGTAAGATTGGCTATGTTCCAAGAAAATGGAATACAAAAATTTACAAACGTTACCGTGCGGCCTGCGATTTGTTCTTTAAAAATAAAAATGATTATTATAAGTCTCTAAGAGGAGAGATGGAGGATAATTTAAAGAAGAAGTTAGAGCTGTGTGAACGTGCCGAAGCTTTGAAGGAGAGCACCGACTGGAAAAAAACAACTCAGGAAATGATAGATATTCAAAAAGAGTGGAAATCCATCGGTATTATACCTCGTAAATATGTAGATAGTGTCTGGAAACGTTTTATCACGGCCTGCGATTACTTCTTTGAACAAAAGAAGCTTAATACTTCCTCACGATACGATGAAGAGGCAAGAAATCTTGAGGCTAAAAGGGCAATAGTACAAACAATAAAGAATCTTGATAAATCACTCGATACTGATAAAGCATTATCAGCACTTCGTGAACTGATGGATCAGTGGTACTCAATAGGGCACGTTCCATATAAACTTAAGGATATCACTTATCGCGAATTTTATGACGCCACAGAAGAGCAGTTTGATAGATTGAATATTGATAAAACAGACCGTAAGCTGGAAAGTTTTAAAACAAATATTTCTGATCTAGCCAGATCAGGTAATGCAAAGAATCAGCTTTATCATGAACGTGAGAAACTGATGCGTCAGTATGACCGTATGAAAAATGAACTACAGACCTATGAAAATAATATAGGATTTTTATCAGTTTCTTCTAAAAAAGGTAATCATTTGTTAGATGATATGAATTCTAAAGTTGAAAAAATTAAGTCTGAGCTTCAATTGATAATCAGAAAAATAGAAGCTGTGGATAAAGAGTTGTGATACAGGCGATTACACTAATTGATATAGCGAACGGGATATCCCGTTCGCTTTTTTTTTGAATAATATTTACTATTTTATGAGACAATATTTAGAGTGTATATATAGCAATTTGGATAGTTTTGTACAATTACAGGAGAAAACCACTCTTTTAATTTGAAATAATTATGTAATAATATCTGAAAAATGAAAAAATTGTTTTTATCATCATTTATATTTCTAATGTCCATATCAATTATTTCTCAAGAATCATTTAAAAATGTTCCTCTTGCTGATCCTTTTATATTATTATATGAAGGTACATATTATGCATACGGTACAGGATCACCTGATGGGATAGAAGTTATCACCTCAAATGATCTTATAAATTGGAATAGGGTTGATAATGGTCGAAATGGATTAGCCCTGCATAAGAATGATAGTTATGGAGAAAAATGGTTCTGGGCCCCTGAAGTTTACTTTGTAAATGGTAAGTTTTATATGTACTATTCTGCGGAGGAACATATGTGTGTGGCTACTTCAGACTCACCATTAGGTCCTTTTGTTCAGGATATAAAACAGCCAATGTTGCCTGGTGAGAAAACTATAGATAACACTCTTTTTATTGATGAAGATGGCACTCCTTACCTTTTTTTTGATAGGTTTAATGATGGTTTGAATATTTGGGTTGCAGAACTAGAAGATGATCTTAAAACAATAAAAAAGGAGACACTTCATCCCTGTATCCATGTTTCACAAGAGTGGGAAGAGGTATGGCCAAGGGTAAATGAGGGTGCATTTGTAATTAAACAAAATGGAACTTATTATATGACCTATTCAGCCAACAGCTATGAAAGTCAATATTATGGAATTGGTTGTGCAACTGCTACTGATATTATGGGTGAGTGGACAAAATATTCCCATAATCCACTATTACAGATACCAGGTAATCTTTATGGAGTAGGGCACAGTTCAATGTTTAAGGATAATGATGGGAATTGGAGAATCGTATTTCATGCACATCAGAGTGAAAATGAAATACATCCCAGGAATATGTTTATAAGCAAAGTTTATTTTAAAAAGATAGGAGGTGAAGATATACTACAAATAGATCCCAATTTTATCACACCAGTGATAGTTAACGATTGATTTAATATTTTGATTTTGATGATATTATAATCTTAATTTATAAAGCTCCGATTTTAATGTTTATGACTTTGAATATTTAAAAAGAAAATTTAATAACCTAAACAAATGAAATGAAAATGGAAAGATGTTTAAAATTATGCAAGGGAATATTTCTCGCGTTAGCGTGGATAATAGCCCAAAGCTTGTCTGCTCAGACTATTACAGTGAGCGGTAATGTTAGCGATGTATCCGGTGAACCACTAATTGGTGTTACCATACAGGTAGCAAATTCCTCTGTGGGAACAGTTACCAATTTCAATGGTAACTATACTCTAAGCGGTGTTTCACCTAATGCTGTTTTAGAAGTCTCATATGTCGGTATGACTACTCAGCGTATTAATGTTAATGGTCGTACTAATATCGACATAGTAATGTCAGAAGATACAGAAATACTTAGTGAGGTAGTTGTAACCGGTTTCGGTTTATCTCAGAGAAAAGAGTCTTTGACTTCAGCTATCTCTGTAATTGGAGCAGAAGACATAAGCAGGTCTCAGGCTTCAACTTCTTCAGGAGCGTTAGTTGGTAAGATTCCGGGTATCAACTCTCGTCAGGTGGATGGACGTCCTGGTGCATCAACTAATATCCAGATCAGAAATATGGGTGCACCATTATATGTAATTGATGGTATACAATCTGATGAGGGTCAATTTAATAATATTGACTTTAACGATATTGAGACAATAACTGTTTTGAAAGATGCCTCTGCATCAATTTATGGTGTAAGGGCAGCAAATGGTGTTGTTGTTGTTACTACAAAAAAAGGTTCAAGAAATTCCAAAAATACAGTAACACTTAATACTTATTATGGATGGCAAAGCCTATATGCTTTCCCAAAACCTGCAACAGCTGAGACTTATATAACTAACTATATTCAGTCGCAGACAGTTCAGGGAGCCACTAACTACACTTATACAAAAGAAGACTACGAAAAATGGAAAAAAGGAACTGAAAAGGGTTATGTTCCATTTGACTGGTATGATTTTATTTGGGAAGTATCTCCTCAGACTTATGTAAATGCTAACGTATCTGGAGGTTCTGAAAATATAAATTACTATCTGAGTGTTGGTAATTTGAAGCAGGATGCAATGATTGTTAACTATGGTGGGTTCCAGAGAACAAACGTTCAGATGAATGTTACTGCCAATATTACTGACCGTTTCAAAGTTGGTGGTGGTATGAATGGACGTATCGAGACCAGGAAGAACCCTGGTGTACCTGAAGTAGACGACTACTGGATGCCTCGTTTCGGTACTTTCAGAAACTTGCCTACAAGAAGACCATTTGCTAATGACAATCCTCTCTATCCAACTTTAACTTCAACAAACCCTGCCACAAACTTTGGCTGGCTTACATATGACTTGTCAGGTACTTTCCAAAATACATGGAGAGTTGGTCAGTTGAACTTTGATGCTGAATATGAGCTGTTTGATGGATTAAAAGCCAAAGGATTATTTAGTTATTATTTAGCTAATCAAAGGCTTGATAATCATGAATATACTTATAAGCTTTATGGATATGATGAAGATACAGATACTTATCCTGTAATTTTCGAAAATAATAACCCATGGCGTGAGAGAACTCAAGGTTATGTAGAAGAGGTTACAACTAATATACAGCTAAACTATGATAAAAGATTCGGAGATCACAACGTGTCAGCTGTATTAGGTGCAGAAACTATAAAAAGAGATACTCCTTCTACATGGGTACACTCTATTCCTACATCAAACGCATTGAATCTTATAGACTATGAAACCATGGATACATACGATGATACAGGAAATAATACACAGGCACGACTTGGTTATATCGGAAGATTTAACTACGACTATGCAGGAAAATATCTAGTTGAATTTTCCGGTAGATACGATGGTTCATGGAAATTCCCACCAAACCACAGATGGGGATTCTTCCCTTCAGCATCAGTTGGATGGAGAATTTCAGAAGAATCTTTCTGGAGAGAAAGTAAATTGACAAATGTATTTTACGACTTAAAACTCAGAGCATCATATGGTTTACTAGGAGATGATAATGTAAGTGGATATAATGCTTTCGATTATATGTCAGGTTACTCATATAAAAATGGAGGATCTGTTATTGATGGAATGTATACATTAGGAACTGTACCTCGTGGTCTGCCTGTAACTACATTGTCATGGATAAAAGCTAAAATACTTGATATTGGTATGGATGCAAGTTTCTTTGATGGTAAACTTACAGGTTCATTCGACTTTTTCAGACGTATGAGAACTGGACTACCTGCATCAAAATATGACATCTTGTTACCTTCTGAAGTTGGATTCAGCTTGCCAAGAGAGAATTTGAACTCTGATATGCATATGGGTTATGATTTAATGGCTAAATGGACTGCAAAAGCAGGTGATTTGACCTATTCAATTGGTGGAAATGCTACCTACTCAAGATTTTATGATTGGGAACAGTACAAGCCACGATTCAGTAACTCATGGAACGTTTACAGAAATTCAATAGAAAAACGTTATGGATATCTAAACTGGGGCCTTCAGGCAGATGGTCAGTTCCAGAGCTGGGAAGAGATTGCAACTTGGCCAATTGACAACGACCGTCAGGGTAACAGAACTCTTCGTCCTGGTGATATAAAGTATGTGGATGTTAATGGTGACGGTGTTATTAACTGGTTGGATGAACGTCCAATTGGTTATCGTCAGGATTCAACACCTATTTTCAACTACGGTATGAATTTCTACTTTAAGTGGAAAGGTTTTGATCTTGCATTCGACCTTACAGGAGGTGCTCTTTCTACATGGTACCAGGAGTGGGAACAGAGAAATCCTTTCCATGATGGAGGTAATAATCCTCAGTACTACATGGAAGATACATGGAGACTATCTGATATATGGGATGCTAACAGTGAACTAATACCAGGAAAATATCCAATGTTGCTGATTGGTAACAGTAATCACAGTAATTACTGGAACAGTACATTCTGGAAGAAGAATGTTAAGTATATAAAGTTAAGAAACTTAGAGTTTGGTTATAATTTCCCAAAATCTATTGTTGAAAAAGCTTCACTTTCTGATTTAAGATTATATCTCGCTGGTCAGAACCTAGTTGGATTAACCAATTTAATTGGAGTCGATCCTGAAATACAGGAGACAAATGGGTTAGCTTATCCTACAACCAGGATCGTGAATATTGGTTTAACTGTAAAATTCTAAAAAGTTATGAAATTAAAAAATATATTTATAGCATTTGCTTTAGTGCTTTTTGCACTCACAAGTTGCTCCGAATTTTTGGAGAGAGAACCGGATACAATATTATCTGACGATCAGGTTTTCGGTGACGAAGTTATGATCAAATCAGTTCTTTCTAACTTCTATGGCAGAATTACATGGGGGCAGCATATAGATGACTCCTATTCTTATACAATTTTGGATGAGGCATCAAGATCAGAAAGTGGTCCTGACACCAGACAAGGATTTGAAGATAACAGATGGAGGGTATATGATTATACATTAATGAGAAACCTCAATCAGTTTTTAAAAGGTGTACGTGAAACTGATGTATTAGATGCTGATACGCAAAAAATGTTAGAAGGGGAAGCTAGATTTATAAGAGCTTGGTTATATTTTAATATGGCTCGAGGAATGGGTGGTATGCCTATTATAGGAGATGAAGTATTTGAATATAGCCCGGGTATGGACATTACCACATTGCAATATCCGAGATCTACTGAAGCTGAAATTTACAACTATATAATTTCAGAATGTGAAGCTATCAAGAATTTTCTTCCTGAAAATCCAAGTATCAATGCAGCCAGAGCTACCAAATGGGCAGCATTAATGCTTAAGGCAAGAGCAGCTGTTTATGCAGGATCAATTGCAAATTACAATAACAAAATGCCAAACCCGATTAAAACTCCGGGTGGTGAAGTTGGAATTGATGCTAACCTTGCACAAGGATACTATCAAACAGCACTTTCAGCAGCAGAAGAGGTAATAAACAGCGGTAAATACGAATTACAACTTAATAAACCGGATGACAGAGGAAGAAATTTTTATGAAGCTTTATCTGTAAAAGAAAATAATAAAGAGGTAATTTGGGCACGTGATTATAAATATCCTGGACAGACTAATGGGTTCACACAAATAAATATTCCTGCTTCACATGCTGAAGATATCGACCGTGCTTATGCAGGTCCAATACTAAATCTAGTTGAAGATTTTGAATACATTAATGATAGAGATGGTGAAATTAAAATCAGAGACAATGAAGGTAACTATATCTTTTATGATAGAGCAGAGGATGCATTTGCAAATAAAGATCCAAGATTATGGGGAACTGTAATTTATCCGGGAGCTATCTTTAAAGGTTCACCTGTTGTACTTCAGGCTGGTCAGAAATATTTTGAAAACGGTGAGTGGCATGTAAGAACCAGTACACCTGGTAGTACTGATGAAAATGATATCTTGATAACATCAATAAATGGTCCTAATCAATCAAATGACCAGTACGTAAACAAATCAGGATTTTTCTTCCGCAAATTCTTAGATGAAACTCCAAGTGCTTCAACACGTGGTAGAAGAAGTGAAATGTGGTTCCCAAGATTCAGATTTGCAGAAGCTGTAATGATTGCATCAGAAGCAGCCTTTGAATTAGGACAGGCTGATAAAGCTCTAACATATTTGAATATGGTTAGAGAAAGAGCAGGAATTCAACCACTTACTTCAATGACATTTGATGATATTGTACAGGAAAGAAGAGTTGAGTTTGCATTTGAAGATCACAGGTATTGGGATTTAAAACGTTGGAGAATTGCAGATAAAGTATGGAATGGTATTCAGGATGATCCTAATGCTCAGCAGTGGGGATTGTTTCCATATCTTGTGAATGATCCAGGCAATCCTAATCATGGAAAATGGGTATTTGATAAAATTAAAATTCATATGTCACCATTTCCAAGAGACTTTCAAATGAGAAATTATTATAATTTCATTGATCAGGGATGGATAAATAATAATCCAAAGTTGGTTAAGAATCCTTATCAATAAATAATGTCTAATTTCGAAAAAATAAACAATTATGATACAATATAAATACTTTGTTATAATATTACTGTCAGTAATGATGTTTACTGCCTGTGGTTTGGACAATTATGATGCTCCCCAATCTGAGCTGCATGGAAAAATCACATATAACGGACAGACTTTAGGTTTACGAGGAACCGGTGAAGCTGTTCAATTGCAACTTTATCAGGATGGTTATGAATTAAGAGATAACATACCTGTATATGTAGGACAGGATGGAACTTTTAGTGCTAAATTATTTGATGGAGAATATAAACTGGTTACCAGAAATCAGAACGGACCATGGGTAAATTCTCGTGATACAACAGTGATTAAATTAAATGGAACAACTACAGTTGATGTTCAGGTAACACCTTACTTTACGATATCAGGTGCTAATATTTCACTTAATGGTTCACAGCTGAATGCTTCATTTACTGTAAATCAGGTTGTACAAACAGCAAATATCGAATATGTAATGTTGCTTGTTAGTAAAACCAATTTCGTTGATGATGTTTCTTATATTGGTCGTGAGGATTTCAGAAATGTTGAAGCAGGTGCATTAAATTTATCAATGGATCTGTCCAGCAATCAGCAGGTTGCAAGTGCTAAGGCTCTTTTTGGAAGAGTTGGAGTAAGAACCGTTGGTGCTGATCAGGCAATATATTCAGATGTAGTAAGATTGAAATAATAAGTAATCAATCAATAACAGATAAAATGTATGGAGGAGGGGCTATTTTTAGCTCCCTCCATACTTTATTTAATACAAACTTTAATAAGAATTAGAAAATAATCAAATCAAGTATAATGAAAAAGAATGGTTTACTCCTAACTTTAATATCGTTTATTGCATTACTATCCTGTGGCAAAACTGCCAATAAAAGTATAGTTATTGCAACAGACCTGACTACAGAACTTCGTGCCCCATCTTATCCATTGGTAACAGTTGATCCATACTTTAATGCATGGTCGAATGTTAACAATCTTTACGATGATCAGGTACGGCATTGGACTGAAAAAGAGTTTCCACTATTAGGTGCTCTAAGAGTTGACGGAACGATATACAGATTTATGGGAGTTGAAAAATTACCTTTGAAAACAATTCTGCCTACATCACATGAAGAAAAGTGGGAAGGTAAGTATACATTTCAACAACCAATTGGAGAAGGGTGGAAATCATTAGATTATGACGACAGTTCATGGGCAATCGGACAAGCTGCCTTTGGAACTCAAAATGAACCTAATTTATCAACACTTTGGCAAACAAAAGATATCTGGGTACGCAGAACTTTTAATATTGATGAAGATTTAAAGGACAGAGATGTTTTTTTACATTACTCTCACGATGATATTTTTGAATTATACATTAACGATATACAGGTTGTAAGTACCGATTATTCATGGAAATATGATGTTCAAATTGAACTTAGTGAGGAAGTTAAAGCAACTCTGAAAAAGGGAGAGAATATAATTACCGCACACTGTCATAACAGAACCGGTGGTGCTTATGTAGATTTTGGCCTTTATGAACTTGAACCTAATAAATCAACATTATCAAATACAGCAATACAAAAGTCGGTAAGTGTACTGCCAACACAAACAATTTATAAATTTGATTGCGGTGAAATAGAATTGGATCTTATTTTTACATCACCACTTCTACTGGATGATCTTGAATTAGTATCTCGTCCTGTAAGTTATATTTCTTATCAGTTAAGATCTAAAAACAATCAGACTCATGATGTTCAGATATACTTTGAATCAACTCCTCAATGGGCTGTTCACAATATCAGTCAGGCTGTAACTTACGAGGAGATTGCAAATGACAGACTTAAGTTTTTAAAAACAGGTACTGTTGAACAACCTATCTTAGAGAAAAAAGGTGATGATATAAGAATTGACTGGGGGTATTTTTATTTGGCAGGTCATAATGATAAGTCAACAAACATGAAATTTGGTGACTACTGGAATGTTAAGCAAGAGTTTAACAGTACGGGAGCCGTTTCTGAAACTAAAACAGAAAGCTTGTCAGAAAAAATGAATAGTGAAAATATGACTGTACTGGCATATAGTAAAGACTTGGGAAAAGTTTCAGATGAAATGACAACAGGTTATATATTGCTTGGATATGATGATATTTACTCGATCAGATATTTTGATGAAGATTTAAAAGCTTATTGGACTAAAGATGGTACGGTTGATATATTTACTGCTTTTGAAGATGCAGTTAATGACTATTCAACAATAATGAATCGCTGTGATGAGTTTAATCGCGAGTTATTATCAGAAGCAACGAGGGTAGGGGGAACCAAATATGCAGAACTTATATCTTTGGTATACAGGCAATCAATAGCAGCTCATAAATTAGTAAAAGATAAAGAGGGGAATCTTCTTTTCTTCTCAAAGGAAAACAATAGTAACGGCTCTATAGGAACTGTAGATATTACTTATCCATCATCCCCGTTGTATTTAATTTATAATCCAGATCTGGTAAAGGGTATGCTTAACCCAATATTCTATTATAGCGAAAGTGGAAGATGGACTAAACCATTTGCTGCACATGATGTGGGAACATATCCAATTGCAACCGGACAAACTTATGGTGAAGATATGCCAATAGAAGAGTCGGGCAATGTATTGATATTAACAGCAGCAATTGCTGAAATAGAGGGAAATGCTGATTATGCTGCTCAACACTGGGAAACATTGACTATTTGGACTGAATATCTTAAAGAATATGGTTTAGATCCGGAAAATCAACTTTGTACAGATGATTTTGCAGGTCATTTAGCGCACAATACAAACCTTTCGATTAAGGCAATAATGGGAATAGCATCTTATGGAAAACTTGCAGGGATGTTAGGAAAGACAGAAGTTGCAGAAGAATATATGCAAATTGCAAAAGAGATGGCTACTCAATGGGAAACCATGGCTGATGATGGTGATCACTATAGGTTAACGTTTGACAGACCAGGGACCTGGAGCCAAAAGTATAATATTGTTTGGGATAAATTATTAGGATTTAATATTTTTGAACCAAAGATTATTGAAAAAGAGATAGCTTTGTACAAAACACTGCAGAACGAATATGGTCTGCCATTAGACAATAGAGCGACATACACCAAAACTGACTGGATTATGTGGACTGCTACACTTTCCGGAAACAGTGATGATTTTGATGCATTAATAGATCCGGTATATAAGTATGCCAATGAGACAAAATCACGTGTGCCAATTAGTGACTGGCATGATACAAAAACTGCTGAGAGGATGAATTTTAAAGCACGATCAGTAGTAGGTGGCTACTATATGAAATTATTAGAGGATAAGCTAAACAGATAACTTTTTACTAAAAAAAGGAGTAAAAATGAGTAATAGAAAAGAGATAAACAGGCAATCACGGCGAAAAGCAATATTTACTTTAGGTGCTATTGCCGGAACATCTACTTTAGGTGTAGTTGGTAATAATTTATATTCTAAAAATGAAGACCAAATATTGAATAAAGAGAACTTGCCTCTCTTTTCTATTAGAGATATGAAATCGGGGCAACTTACAACTTTTAACAACAAAACCAAACAAAAAGCATTTCCCATACAGCCTGGTGAAAAAAAAATATTAGTACAACATGATTCACCTGGTATAATCACACGGATTTGGATGACCACTTCCGGGTGGTTTTGGGAAAACTGGGATGTAAGGGAAGAAAAGTGGCCTGATACAACTATCCTGAAAAAACTTATACTGAGAATTTATTGGGATGATAATAAATTCCCTTCAGTTGAAGCACCTATTGGAGACTTTTTTGGAGTAGGTCACTGTGAATACAAGCATTTTGTTTCTAAATATTTAGGAATGTCAAGTGGTGGGTTTTACTGCTATTTTCCAATGCCTTTTAATAAAGTAAAGATTGAGGTAGAGAATCTGCATGTTAAATCTATCCCACATGTTTTTCTAAATGCCAACTATACATCATACGATGTATTACCTTCTGATGCAGGTCGTTTTCACTGTATGTATAACTCCGGCACTAATGCAGGATCTGAACCACAGTATATAATGAAAACAAAAGGCAAAGGTCATTTTGTTGGGTGTTGTTTATCAATGCAGAGCTGGCTCCCAAACTATCTGGGATATCTTGAAGCACCTGAATATATTTTTATCGATGATGATTTTGAAGAAAAAAATCCTTCAATTGTAGGTACAGGGTTAGAGGACTATTTTAATGGTGGGTGGTATTTCAGAGATGGTGAATTTAATGCACCTCTTCATGGAGTACCTTTGAAAGATCCATTACGATCAATGATTTCAATGTATCGTTTTCATGAAAGTGATGCTATCTGCTTTGATAAATGTTTTACTATGTTGTTTCAATCACCACGTCCACCTGAACATACGAGAGAGTTTAAGTTTTCTTCTACTGCGTATTGGTATCAGCAAAGTGCATCAGAATTATTATATAAATTACCATCTAAAGATAAACTGGTTGATCTCTACCGAATTAGAGATACAGATCATCAGTCAATCCCTTAAAAAATTACAAGAATGAAAAAAGCAACATTACTATTTACCATCTTAACACTGTTGTTTTCACTATGCATTACTGCACAGAACAATGTGAAAGTTACAATTGTGGACAGGCCTGATAAAAATATACAGAATAACAATTATATCACTAATAAGGCCCCACTGCAGCCATTGAGTTTCATTAAGCTACCTGTTGGTGATGTAAAACCGGAAGGTTGGACATTAAAACTGCTTGAACTACAAAAAGATGGTTTAAACGGACATCTTGGTGAAATTAGTGCATGGCTTGATAAGGAAAACAATGCATGGCTTGGAACAGGTACAGATTATGGTTGGGAAGAGGTACCATACTGGTTAAAGGGGTATGGAAACATGGCTTATATTCTCAACGACAAAGATATGATTGCAGAAACAAAAACTTGGTTGGAGGCAGTTTTTAGCAGTCAGCGAGAAGATGGTTATTTTGGTCCATACATTGAAAAAAATGGTAAACCGGATTTATGGGGTAATATGATTATGACCTGGTGTCTGCAATCGTATTATGAGTTTTCCGGAGACGAAAGAGTAATTGATCTATTAACTAATTACTTTAAATGGCAGCTTAATCTTCCGGAAGATATGTTTCTTAAAGATTATTGGGAAAATAGTCGTGGAGGTGATAATCTACTCAGTATTTACTGGTTATATAACATAACAGGTGATGATTTTTTAATTGAGCTGGCAGAGAAGACTCACAAAAACACTGCAAACTGGCGACAGAGATCCACTTTACCAAATTGGCACAATGTGAATATAGCACAAAGTTTCAGGGAACCAGCCAGTTATTATATGTTGTCAGCAGATTCGGCAGATTTAATATCTACCTATAATGTACACCATTTGATACGTAATACATTTGGACAGGTTCCCGGGGGAATGTTTGGTGCAGATGAAAATGCCCGAATGGGGTATATTGACCCACGACAGGGAACAGAAACCTGCGGCTTTGTAGAGCAGATGGCATCGGATGAAATACTATTGAGGTTAACAGGTGATCCTTTTTGGGCAGAACATTGTGAAAATGTAGCATTTAATTCTTATCCTGCATCAATGATGCCTGATCTGAAATCATTACGTTATATAACATCTCCAAATCATACTATTAGTGACTCCAGAAATCATCATCCAGGTATAGATAATAGAGGACCATTCCTGGCAATGAATCCATTTAGCAGCAGATGTTGTCAGCATAATCATGGACAAGGCTGGCCATATTATATCGAACATCTTGTATTAGCATCGCCTGATAATGGCATTGCTATTGCAATGTACGGTCCTTGTACAGCAAATGTAACTGTTGCTGATGGAAGAGAGGTGAAGATTGTTGAAGAGACAAATTATCCTTTTGAGGAATCAGTTAAATTTACAATTCAAACTAATGGAAAAGTTACTTTCCCTCTTTATCTTAGAATACCTACATGGACAGAAAACCCCTCAATCTCTGTGAATGGTGTTAAACTACAGATATTAATGGAGAATGGGAAATATGCACGAATTGAAAAGGAGTGGCAAAATGGTGACGAGGTTGTTTTTGATTTTCCGATGAAATTATCTCAATCGGTATGGCAGGTAAACCAGGATAGCAGAAGCATAAATTATGGGCCATTAACATTTTCGTTGAAAATAAAAGAAAACTATGAGAAAGTAAGCAGTATTGAGACAGCAATTGGTGATTCAAAATGGCAAAAAGATGCTGATCAGGAAAAATGGCCGAGTTACGAGATATATCCTGGAAGTGACTGGAACTATGCATTGGAAATAGATGAATCGTTACCCCTTGAGAAAAACTTCAAGGTAGTAAAAACAACATGGCCTGCTGATAATTATCCGTTCACTACAGAGAGTGCGCCTATTCAGATCATTGCAAAAGGGAAAAGAGTTAAAGGTTGGGAAATAGATCAGTATGGACTTACAGCTGAATTACCAATTAAGGAGGAGATTAAATTTGAAAAAGAGTCTGAAGCTATTACACTAATTCCTATGGGTGCAGCAAGGTTAAGAATATCTGCATTTCCGGTTTACTTAAAAAACGTCGAATAATGTGTAGACATATTTGATGTAAATAATTAAATAACAACAACCCAAATAATAAATTAGAGTATGAAAAAAGTTCTTTATATATCAACACTTATACTTCTGATAATTAGTTTTTATTCCTGCAATCAAGCTAAGAATCCGAGTGTTGAAGAAACAATTGCTAGAGAAGTATGGACCGCACAGGAAGCCAATGATTGGTATGTACAACATCAATGGTTGAGGGGTTCAAACTTTATTCCCAGTTCTGCAATTAATCAATTGGAGATGTGGCAGGAGGATACGTTTGATGCTGAGACAATAGACAGAGAGTTAGGCTTTGCAGGAAGTATAGGGTTTAATTCTATGCGTGTTTACCTGCATCATTTGGCTTGGCAGATTGATCCGGATGGATTTAAAAACAGAATTAATGATTATCTTGAAATTGCAGATAATCATGGAATATCTACAATGTTTGTTATTTTTGATGACTGTTGGAATCCAACATACGAAGCTGGGATGCAACCTGAGCCCAAACCAGGTATTCATAATTCAGGGTGGTTAAGAGATCCGGGTGATTCAATTTATATCAATCCGAATATGATTACAAATCTTGAATCATATGTAAAAGATATACTGACCACTTTTGGTGATGATAAGAGAATTGTTTTGTGGGACTTATATAATGAACCGGGTAACTCAGGATATGGTAATAAAAGTATGCCATTATTGGAAAAAGTTTTTACTTGGGGTAGGGAAGTTAATCCTTCACAGCCTTTATCCTCTGGTGTATGGAGTTGGAATTTAAAAGAAATATCTGAATTTCAATTAGCTAATTCAGATGTAATAACATATCATAATTATGGGAGTGCTGAAAATCATCAGAGTATGATTGATACATTAAGAACATTAACGGAAAAACCATTGATATGTACAGAGTATATGGCTCGTACAAGAAACAGCACATTTCAAAATACGATGCCTATATTAAAATCTGAGAATATCGGAGCATATAACTGGGGTTTGGTAGCAGGCAAAACAAATACGATATATGCATGGGATACTCCAATAACAGACGGATCAGAGCCATCTGTATGGTTTCATGATATATTCCGCAAAGATGGTACACCTTATAGCAAGGAAGAGGTTGAACTAATCAGGAGTTTAACAGGCAAAAGCAATTAATATTTAATATATACTATTTCGTTTTTTAATGACTAAGTTGATACAGCTGTTTTTTATAGTCCTGTTTTTTGCAACATCAAGCAGTAGTCTGGCATCAGGAGCTAATGCCGGCTACTCCTTCAAACATTACAATACAGATAACGGGTTGTCGCAAAATACCGTACGAACTATTATGCAAGACAACATGGGGTTTATGTGGTTTGGGACAAAAGATGGACTAAATAGGTTTGATGGTACTACTTTTAAATTATTTAAATTTTCTCCTGACGGAGAGCTTAGTGACAATGTTTTTCACAGAATAATTCAGGACAAAAACAATAATATCTGGGTATCAACTGAAAATGGGGTATATATTTATGATGTTGTTAAAGAGGTCTTTCATGTCTTTGATAAAAAAACAGCGGATAATTTAACTGTAAATGGCGTTGTTACTGATATGGTTATTGATGATAGTGGAGATATCTGGATGTCGGTTGAAAGCAAGGGTATTTTCTACTATAATATTGAAAAAGATTATCTTAAATTTTACTCAATTCCAATTGTAGAAGATGGATTGAAGATGGTTAGCCTATACCCTTCCAAGGACAAGGGTGTATGGGTATTCAGATATTCATCAATTATTTTGCATATAGATAAAATTAATGAGGATATTTCTGAATTCAATCTTGA
>NZ_JAQVHI010000035.1:0-23454 GCF_028696275.1 Lascolabacillus sp. | reverse complement strand
TTATATTAATGAATTACACTGTGATTATAATCGGTGAACAAACGATACTAAGCAGTTGTTCATTGTAATCGACTGTATATCTGTTAAATATCAAATATAAAAGTTAACTGCAAGATAAAAAAAAGGGTGTAGAAAAACTTCTACACCCTTAAAACAATACTTAAATTTAACTTTAATGATTCATTTTTATTCCTATTTAAAAAGAGAATCCGGATCTAGATTATCATGCTCAATGTCAAGGAAGTATTTATATGTTTTCACCTGTAATTCACTACATGCATCATAATCACATACAATTATACCTTTTTCATGTAATTGCAGAGCACTGATTGTCCACATTTGAGTAACAGGACCTTCAACTGCATGATACAATGCTCTTGCTTTATGAATACCATTTACAAGAATCAGAACTTCCTTAGCATCAAGTACAGTACCTACTCCTACAGTAAGTGCAGTTTTAGGAACTTTATTAACATCGTTATCGAAGAATCTTGAATTTGCTATAACTGTATCAGTGGTAAGTGTTTTCACCCTTGTGCGTGAGCTCAGTGAAGAGCCTGGTTCATTAAAAGCAATATGACCGTCAGGTCCTATACCTCCTAAAAACAGATCAATACCTCCTGCATCTTTGATAGCTTTCTCATAAGCAGCACATTCTGCTTCAGGATCCTTAGCCATACCATCTAAAATATGAACATTTTCCTTCTTAATATCGATATGATTAAAGAAGTTATCCCACATAAAAGTATGATAGCTTTGTGGGTGATCTGCTTCCAGACCAATATATTCATCCATATTAAATGTTACAACATTCTCAAAAGATACTACGCCTCTTTCATAAAGCTTAATAAGAGCTTTGTATGTATTAAGAGGAGAAGAACCTGTAGGTAAACCTAATACAAAAGGATTTTCAGCTGTTGGTTCTGCACTATTAATTTTTGCTGCAATGTAGTTTGCAGCCCATTGTGCCATTTGATTGGCATCAGGTTGAATAATAAGTCTCATAACTTGTATATGTAATTATTTATTTTGAATTATCACTGTTTAATTTCTTAGCCATCATCATTCCCAGATTATTAGCTTTTTCATAAACCTCATCCAGCATACCCTGCTTTATAACTACAGGAGATGCAACCACTTCAAAATTCATCTCTTCGGCAAATGATTTCAGCAATCTTTCAGATGCATCAGACCATGAGAATCCACCAAAATAACCAAAATATCTATTTTTCAGGTTCCTGTTTTGCAAAGATGTTACAACACTTTCCACGGCAGGATAAAGCTTATTGTTATATGTAGGTGATCCAATTATCAGACCTTTATATTTAAATACATCCCTGATGATATCTGACTCATGACTCTTAGAAACATTGTGTATAACGATATCCTTAACACCATTTTGTGATGCTGAAACCGCAATTGTATCAGCTAACTCTGCGGTATTTCCATACATACTACCATAAACTATAACCAGTCCGCTATCAGCATCATACTTGCTTAGCTTATCATATAAACTGATTACTTCATTAATTCTTCCGTTTTTGGTCCACACCGGTCCATGTGTTGAACAAATCATATCTATTTCAACACCAGAGAGTTTTTTTAGTGCTGTCTGTACAGGAGATCCAAATTTTCCAACTATGTTAGAGTAATACCTTATCATCTCATCCCAATACTTTTCTATACGAGTCTGACTATCCAGTACTCCACCATCAATAGCCCCGAATGTACCAAATGCATCACCACTGAATAGAGTGTTCATTTCCTGTAGGTATGTCATCATTGTCTCCGGCCAATGCACCATTGGTGTAAGATAAAACTTTAGATTATATTTACCCAGATTAAGAGTATCAAGATCAAGAATCTCAACCAGGTTATTTGTAACTCCATAATACCCTTTAAGCATCTCTATCGTACGTTTATTTCCAACAATGCTGATATCAGGGTATTTATTTACTAATAATCCTATAGATCCTGAGTGGTCCGGTTCCATATGATTTACAACAAGATAATCTATTGGTCTGTCGCCAAGCAGTGATGTAATCTTCCTGAAGAATACATCAGAGTAGCAAATGTCAACTGTATCTATCAATGCTACTTTTTCGTCAACAATCAAATAAGAATTATAGGAGACTCCATTTGGCAAAGGCCATAAACTTTCAAAAAGATGTTTGGTGCGGTCGTTCACACCAACATAAAAGATATCCTTCTCAATTTCAAGCGGTTTACACATATAGTTCAGTGGTCCTAATACTGTTTATGATATATATTTTATTTCTTTTTTGTTTTCTGTTTTGGTTTAAACATTTGTGATTGTTTAGGTGTATCAGCAACTACTGCAGGCTTCCTCACAGCATTTATGATAAGCCATAAGCCCCAAATAATAAAGGGGATACTAAGCCATTGACCTAAATTCAAGCCTGTACTCTCTATCATTGAATACTCTTCTTCTACCTGGACATTCTTTACAAACTCAACAAAGAATCTGAACAGGAAAATTACAAAAATCCCAACTCCTGTTATTAGACCCTTTCTATCTTTTGCATTTGTGTTATAATAGAGATACATAGTAATACCAAAAACAACCAGATATGCCAGTGCTTCATATATCTGAGTCGGGTGTGAAGGCTCAGTATAAATGGGCTCCGCACCGTTCATCCATGGATAAAGGTTATCTACAAAACGGAAACCCCATGGGCGGTCGGTAGGCCCACCATAAATCTCATGATTCATAAGATTACCCAATCGAATCATCGCTGAAGTGAAGCCTGTTGGGACCATAACCCTGTCGAAAGTCCACAACATACTCTGTTTGGTAACCTTACGTGAATAGAGCCAAACGGCAATTATAATTCCAATCACTCCACCATGACTTGCAAGTCCTCCTTCCCATACCTTCAGAATTTCTAATGGATTAGAAAGATAGTATCCGGGTTCATAAAAGAGACAATGACCAAGTCGGGCACCCACAATGATACCTACAATCATATATACAAAAAGTGAATCGAACCACTTTTCGGGAAGATCCTCCTTCTTGAAAATTTTCTGTACAATATATACTGCTACCAGCAGACCAACAACCCATAAAAGGCCATACCATCGTATTTCGCGACCAAACAGATTAAAAAGTGTGGGGTCGACATTCCAGGTTACAGAAAGTAATATGTCCATTAGAATACATTTTTTTACAAAGATAATGAAATTTATTTCTTTGACAGTTAATAATAACTCAGACCGTCAAGGTAAGTAAAACCAAAACGGCAATATTTAATGAGGGAATCAAAATATTTAGCCTGTAACCGTAAAAGATATATTATTTCAGACTAAAGAACTTATACTAATTTCTTAATCCACATCTCTTTTTCACCCGGCAGTAAATCTACAACCGGTATTTCAATCATAGTATATGCACCTGGTGACTGCCTTAGTGTTGCTCGTGCTGCACTAACCAATACCTGGGCTGTAAGAGCAGGATTGTTAATCCTCATATCAAATTTAAATTGTTGATTCTGCGTTTCTCCCGACGCCCCTTTTCTTTCCATAAGTACACCATGCCCCATATCCTTAAGAGCTTCAACATCATCCACCTGGAAAACATGAGTCTCATCATGAGCGAAGTAATCATCAGCTTTTATCGACTGGGAAACTTCCTGGAAATTATATCCATCTTCAAGTTCGATATAAACCATTCTTCTGTGAACACCTGTTCCTGTAGGAATAGTCATGGAGAGAGCAGCCTTAACACCATCGATAGCTTTCACGGCAACTGTATGCCCCATACTCATTCCGGGACCAAAATTGGTATATGTGATACCTTTTGGAGCCATAGCCTCCATAAGTGTACGAATAACAGAATCACTTCCCGGATCCCAGCCTGCTGAAATAATTGAAACGGCACCATTTTTAACCGCATACTCATTCAAAGAGTTGCGCAATTCTAATATCTTACTGTGAATATCAAAGCTATCTACTGTATTAATACCGGCTGATAAGCACTCTATGGCATATTTTTCAACATTTCTTGTAGGAGTACAAAGTATTGCAACATCTACATTATGCAGATCATTTATTGATGTAACAACTTTATAATTCTGTAGCTCAGGGGAAACAGAAGAAGAACTTCTTCTAACAACTCCTGCAATTTCAAAATCAGGGCTACTTTCTAACGTTTCTAATGTGTATTTGCCGATATTTCCATATCCAACAACTGCTGCTCTAATTAATTTTTGCATATATCTTAATATTTATTTATTACAAAAATAAGAAAAATGAGTAGTTATTCTCATCAATTACCACACATTTTAATTCTCACTAATTTCATCCAATTCATTTTCTTCTTCATCCTCCCATACTTTTTCGATCTTCTGAGGACCTTGATGACGTAAAGCTACTGCAATGACAAGTCCACTCAGAGTTCCTGCCAGATGACCTTCCCATGAAATTGATGAATCTACCAGTTCGGCAATTGGAAAAATGCTCCATACAGTACTGCCATAAACAAATGCTACAATGAGAGAAACAGCTATCAACTGAATTGATTTTCTGAAAACACCACTAAAAAAGAGAAAAAACATTATTGAAAATACTATTCCACTGGCTCCTACATGATAATAACCTCTTCCAATTATCCAGGTCAGTATACCACTTAAGAACCACAGATATGCAAAAGTTGAGAATGCTATCTTACTATAAAAATAGAAGAGAAACTGGATTAGGATCAATAGAGGTAATGTATTAGAAGCTATGTGTGAAACAGAAGAGTGAATAAATGGTGAAAAAACAATCCCTCTTAACCCTTTAATTTCTCTGGGTAAAATTCCAAATTGTGAAAAATCCGATCCAAAAAGACCTGCAGCGTTCATTGCAAATGAAATCCACAACAGCGAAACAAAAACAATAGATGGCAATAGCGCCAGCCATACTCTTTTCTTCTCGAAACTATCTATTTTATTTTCTATCACTCTTTTCAATTTACAGCTTCCACAAATTTATAAAACATATTTAGAATTTAGAGTCATTAATGTTTGAAGGCTATTTTTATCTCTTTTTTTGCTTGCCCGATAATTACATTTTAATTATCTTTCGCAATAATTAGTCGGCACAAGGGCAAAATATTAAAATCACCTAAAGATGAGTTATCTTAAATTTAACAAGGATCTAATGATCAATCTCGAATATTCTTTATACCGCAATGTATTAAGAACAAACAGAAGAGGGGCTTATCAAAACACTTCAATTTCAGGATGTAATACTACAAAATACCAAGGTTTGCTTGTTATGCCTGTTCCATTTCTTGATAATGAAAATCATCTTATTTTGTCTTCAGTAGATGAAACAGTAATACAACACGGTGCTGAGTTCAATCTTGGTATTCACAGATATGCAGGTGATAATTATAATCCAAAAGGTCATAAATATATACGTGAATTCAATTGTGACAGCGTTCCAAAAACTATTTACCGTATAGGTGGTGTTATACTATCAAAGGAAATTATGTTTTCATCTAAGGAAAACAGACTTATGATCAGATACACACTATTAGATGCTCATTCGCCTACTAAAATACGATTTAAACCATTTTTAGCATTCAGGAAAGCCTCACAACTGACTCGGGAAAATGATCAGGTTGACAAGTCATACCGTATGGTTGAGAATGGGATAAGTACATGTATGTACTTCGGTTATCCCGAGCTTTTTATGCAGTTCAATAAGGAACCTGAATTTGTTTACCACCCCGATTGGTATCGTGATATTGAATACCTCCAGGATCTGCAAAATGGTGATACATACCAGGAAGATCTTTATGTTCCCGGTTATTTCGAGATGTCAATTAAAAAAGGGGAGGAGATAATATTCTCTGCAGGAGACATTTTGGTTGATACCACCACTCTTTCAAATGAGTTCAACTTTGAGATGCAGAAACGTACACCCAGATCAAGTTTTTACAACTGCCTAAAAAACTCGAGTCATCAATTTTATTACATACCCAATAAAGACGAATATTATCTTCTTGCAGGATATCCATGGTTCAAAGTAAGAGCCCGCGACCAGTTTATTTCACTACCAGGTTGCACTCTCTCTGTTGGTAGGCCCAATGATTATGAAAATATAATGGATACCGCAATACCTCATTTGAGGGATTTCATGAATGATAAACCATATAAAAGCTATATCAAACAGCTGGATGACCCAGACCTCCTACTTTGGGTTGTTTGGGCCCTTCAGCAGTTTTACTTTGAAAATAAGAACCAGTTCATTAAAAAGTACTCTGAATTCTTATTTGAGATAATTGAATACATCCTCTCAAATAGGCACCCTAACCTGGTATTTCATGAAAGTGATTCATTACTGACAACATATGGGCGTGAAGTTGCAGTTAGCTGGATGAATGCTATGATTGACGGACGTCCTGCTATCCCAAGATCAGGATATCTGGTAGAGTTCAACTCTCTTTGGTATAATGCTCTGAAGTTCACAGAAGAGATTGCCAATGAAACAGGGAACCATGAAAAAGCTGCATTACTGGCAGAGAAAAGCAGTCTGGCAGGCAAATCATTCATTAAAACATTCATGAATGACGCAGGGTATCTATACGACTATGTAGATGGTTATTACAAAGATCCAAATGTACGTCCAAACATGATCTTTGCGGTTTCTCTTCCCTATTCACCACTTGAAAAAAGACAGAAGAAATCAGTTCTGGATTTTGTTACTAAAGAGCTGTTAACAAGCTGCGGTCTGCGTACTCTTACTCCTAAAAGTGATAAATTCCGACCACACTACAGTGGCAGTGAAAATGAAAAGAAATTTGCTTATTTCAATGGAATGGCTTTTCCATGGTTGTTAGGCCATTATATTGAAGGTTATATAAACGTATTCCAAATGGGTGGTTTGTCTTTGGCTGACAGAATCATGGTTGGTATTGAGAACGAGATACAAAACGACTGTATTGGCTCTATCTCCGAATTTTATGATTCAAACCCTCCATTTATAGCTCATGGGGGATATTCTTTTGCAATGAGCATTGGGGAGCTATTAAGAGCTCAGAAGATAATAAACTCATACAAATAACATAACCAGGGTGTAATTTTAGATTATATCATATTCAGGTATGCAGCGAACATGAAAAAGTAAAAAACTAAAACAGGACAGATGAAAGCATTGATGTTTGGATGGGAGTTCCCTCCACATATACTCGGAGGATTAGGTACAGCAAGTTATGGATTAACTAAAGGTATGTCGCAACAAGAAGATTTAGAAACCATATTTGTTATTCCTAAACCCTGGGGTGATGAAGATCAGAGTTTCATGAAAATCATCGGCGCCAACAATACACCTGTTGTGTGGAAGAATGTATCAAATGATACTGTAAAATCAAGACTCGAAAAGTTCATGAATCCTGAGGAGTATTATAAACTGAGGGATAACATTTATGCCGACTTCAGCTACATGCATACTAATGATCTGGGATGTATTGAGTTTTCAGGCCGTTATCCAAACAATATTCTTGAGGAAACAAATAACTACTCCATAGTTGCAGGTGTAATTGCACGTACTTATGATTTTGATGTAATTCATGCTCACGACTGGTTAACCTACCCTGCCGGCTTGCATGCAAAGAGTGTTACGGGAAAACCAATGGTAATACATGTTCATGCAACTGAATTCGACAGAAGTCGCGGAAAACCCAACCCCATTGTGTATGGAATAGAGAAAGATGGTATGGATAATTGTGACCACATTATTTGTGTAAGTAACTTAACAAGGAAAACAGTAATCGAAAACTACCATCAGCCATACTGGAAAGTCACAACTGTTCATAATGCAGTAGATCCTTTAAGTCCCGAGATCGATGCAATTAAAAGAATATCAGGAGTTCCTGAGAAGGTAGTTACATTCCTCGGAAGGATTACAATGCAAAAAGGTCCCGAGTTTTTTGTAGATGCTGCAACGCAGGTAATTCGCAAAACCGACCATATACGTTTTGTTATGGCAGGAAGCGGTGACATGATGGATCAAATGATACGTCTGGTAGCTGACAGAGGTATTGCTCATAAATTCCACTTTACAGGTTTCCTGCGTGGTAAACAGGTTTATGAAATGCTTAAGTCAAGTGACGTATATGTAATGCCCTCTGTATCTGAGCCATTTGGTATTTCACCTCTTGAAGCTATGCAATGCGGTGTTCCAAGTATAATATCCTACCAGTCGGGCTGTTCCGAGATTCTGCATAATGTAATCAAAACAGACTACTGGGATGTGGATGCAATGGCTGATGCTATTTATTCAATTTGTACATACCCTGCTATGGCCGAACACCTTAAGATTGAAGGCAAAAAAGAGGTTGACAATATAAAATGGGAGGATGCAGGACTAAAAGTTCGTGCCATATACGATATGCTGGTTTGAATTATAAATTATATAATGAAACCAATAATCAAAGAAATCAATTTATAACCATATAAGAATCATGAAGTCGATTTGCTTTTATTTCCAGATACACCAGCCGTTCAGGCTAAAAAGATATCGTTTCTTTAATATAGGAAACGATCACTACTATTTTGATGATTATTCTAATGAAGATATAATGCAACAGATTGCGGCAAGATCCTATATACCGGCCAACAGGATGTTGCTAGATCTGATAAATCAATACAAAGGAAAGTTTAAAGTTGCATTTTCTATTTCAGGAGTAGCTCTGGATCAAATGGAAGTTTATGCTCCGGAAGTAATTGAAGGTTTACGAGAACTAAGCAAAACCGGAGATGTTGAGTTTCTTACAGAAACATATGCCCATTCACTATCGAGTCTTTTTGATCCTGAAGAGTTTCACAATCAGGTTAAACAACATTCTGAAAGAATTGAAATGCTTTTCGATCAGAAGCCTACAGTATTGCGAAATACAGAGTTGATCTATTCTGATGAAATTGCTGATATGGTTTATAAAATGGGATATAAGAAAATGATTACCGAAGGAGCCAAACATGTCCTTGGGTGGAAAAGTCCCAATTATGTATATCAATCGGCTTCACAGCCTCAACTAAAATTACTGCTAAAAAACAGCAAATTTAGTGACGATATAGCATATAAATTCTCCGATTACAGTTGGAACGAGTACCCCCTGACAGCAGAAAAATTCATGTCATGGATAGCTTCAACTCCTCCGGAAGAGAAAGTTTTCAATCTCTTTATGAATTATGAGGTATTAGGTAATCTGCAACCCTCTCACTCCGGAATATTTGAATTCATGAAAGCGCTACCCCGATTTGCTTTTGAAAAAGGAATTGGTTTCTCTACTCCAAGTGAAATTATGGATTCTCATAAGCCAATTGGAGCAATTCAGGTTCCCGAGACAATCTCATGGTCTGACGAGGAGCGTGATGTTAGTGCATGGTTGGGTAACCGACTTCAGAAGAGTGCTTTAAAGTCGCTTTATGAGATTGGCGAAAGGGTAAGACTTTGCACTGTTCGTCAGTTAAAACAGGACTGGATATACCTGCAATCGAGTGATCATTTTTATTACATGTCAACGAAGCATTTTGGAATCGGCAATAGTAATTTTAGTCCCTATATGTCCCCCTATGATGCATTCAATAATTACATGAACGTTTTAAGTGATTTTATAGGTAGGATTAAAGCCCAATATCCTGATACTGTCGATAATGAGGAGTTGAATGCTTTACTTACAACAATTCATAATCAGGACATGGAAATAAAGAGACTTGAACAAGAACTTAAGAAAGTTATTGGAACTAATGAAGAATTATTAGTTGAAAAACTTTCAAGAAAAAAAGCTGATAAAATATAGGTATTTGAAGAGATGTTTTTCGAATAAACTTTTTACATATATAAAAAAGGAGCTTATTCAGCTCCTTTTTTATATATGAATATTTTGATAATCTAGCTACTTGGCAAAACTTACTGCCCTGGTTTCACGTATCACAGTAATTTTAACCTGTCCCGGATAGGTCATTTCAGTCTGTATCTTACGTGCTATTTCATCAGAAAGCTTTTCTGTATCCTGATCATCTATCTTATCAGCACCAACAATTACGCGCAACTCTCTACCTGCCTGAATTGCATATGTTTTAACAACTCCCGGGTAGGAAAGAGCAAGAGTTTCAAGATCATTAAGTCTTTTAATATAGGCTTCCACTATCTCGCGACGAGCACCAGGTCTTGCTCCTGAAATAGCATCACACACCTGAACTATTGGAGCAAGCAAAGTGGTCATCTCAACTTCATCATGGTGAGCTCCAATAGCATTGCAAATATCAGGTTTCTCTTTATATTTCTCTGCAAGCTTCATACCCAAAACTGCATGTGGCAATTCCGGCTCATCATCAGGCACCTTGCCTATATCATGAAGAAGTCCTGCACGTTTTGCTTTTTTGGGATTGAGACCAAGTTCAGAAGCCATGATAGCACAAAGGTTAGCTGTCTCACGAGAGTGTTGCAGCAAATTCTGACCATATGAAGATCTATACTTCATTTTTCCTACAATTCTGATCAACTCCGGATGTAACCCATGAATTCCTAAATCAATAACAGTACGTTTTCCTGTTTCAACTATCTCATCTTCAATCTGCTTCTTTACTTTAGATACAACCTCTTCAATACGAGCCGGGTGAATTCTGCCGTCTGCTACCAGTTGGTGAAGAGAAAGGCGTGCAATTTCTCGTCTTACAGGATCGAATCCTGAAATTACAATTGCCTCCGGAGTATCATCTACAACAATTTCCACTCCTGTAGCTGCTTCCAGAGCTCTTATATTACGACCCTCACGTCCAATAATTCTTCCTTTAATTTCGTCAGAATCAATATGGAAAACTGTAATAGCATTCTCGATTGATGTTTCAGTTGCAACACGCTGAATCGATTGGATCACAATCTTTTTAGCCTCCTTATTAGCTGTCATCTTGGCCTCTTCCATGATTTCACTAATATAGGATTGTGCATCACCTTTTGCCTCCTCTTTCAGAGACTCTACCAGTCTCTCTTTAGCCTCTTCGGCTGATAGGCCAGAAATTGACTCCAGTTTTTCAACCGATTGTCTGTGTAGACGTTCAAGTTCTGCACTTTTCTTATCGAGGAATTCCTGCTGATTAGCCAGAGTAACTTTAAGCTCTTCTGTTTCACTATTTTTTTTATTAAGTTCCTCCTGTCTTTGGTTGAGAGTCATTTCACGCTGTTTCAGCCTATTTTCGAAAGACTGTAATTTAGATGTGCGTGAATTAATTTGCTTTTCGGCCTCATTTTTTAATGCAAGAGTCTCCTCTTTTGCCTCAAGGAGCATCTTTTTCTTTATTACTTCAGCATCTTTTTCAGCATCACTCAGAATTTTCTGAGCGCGTGAATTGGCTGTCTTACCGGTTAGATACCAGGCTATTAAAGCACCAGCAACCAAACCGATAATTCCTATAAATATATTCATATAAATCTACTATTATTTAATTATTATATCACTACTATTAAAATCAAAAAAACGCACTCAGATAAACACATATTGCTAATATGTGATTAAAAGGTGCGGCATAAAATCTCTGTAAACTACAGAGACTCAATTATTTTTTTAGATAATTATCTAACTCAATTATTAAAGAGTCTATCTTATCCTCAAAGGGTTTGGTATTATTCTTATCGCCGAGAGAAAAATTCTCCGCCAATGCCTGAATGGCAGCCATTGCCATAAAATCTTGTGTTGTTAAGTTAGGGTTTGACCCAAATGCAACACGGTATTGGTTTACTTTTATATCTATCTGTTTTGCGGCAGCTCGGAAAGCCTGTTCTTCAGACCTTTTGATTTTCAAAGGATACCTTCTGCCTGCAACTTCTAACGTTAATAAAAATTTCTCGTCCCCCATAACATAAATTTTTAAATCTTATTTTAATAAATTTATGCATTTGTCTACTTCCCGCACCAGCTTTGATAGTTTTAATTTGGCAGTGTCAACATCAACCGACGCTGCAGTAATTGTCCTTACTGTTTTTAAACTATCATATTTTGTTTTCAAAACCTTTAGATCATTTTTGGCTTCATCAATTTGTTCCTGCCTTAACTTAATCTCAGACTTCAATCTCTCATTCTCATCTTTCAATGAATCACAAAAAAACAGAAGTTGTTTAATACGAACTTCCAGATCAATGAGTAACTTGTTATTTTCGTCAGTCATATGAAAACAAAAATTCACGCAAATATAAGAATTGAAATAGAGTCTGACAAATAAATAGATGTTATTTTTCAAATATACATCACATTATATGGGATTTTGTATTGTTTACTTTAGAATTTATAACTTTGCTTTTATGGAAATGAAAATAAAAATTGGCGAGGAAATTTTAGAGGTGTGCTCCGATTTCCATGTAGCTGTTATTTACTGTAAAGTTAAGAATACAAAGCACAATGATAAACTTTGGGATGAAATTGATTTGTTTACAAAAAAGTTTACCAGTTCATTTAGCATGGAAAAGATAAAGAAACGACCCGCAATTGAGGCCACACGTGATGTTTATAAAAGACTTGGCAAAGACCCTAACAGATACCGACCTTCAGGGGAAGCATTATGCAGGAGACTGCTTAAGGGACAGGGACTTTATCAGATTGATACTATTGTTGATTTAATAAACCTGGTTTCGTTAAAAACAGGATATTCGATAGGTGGTTTTGATGCAGATAAGATTGAAGGTAATCTCCGTTTAGGTGTTGGAAGAGCAAATGAACCATTTGAAGCAATAGGTCGTGGTACTATGAATATTGAGGGACTCCCTGTATACAGAGACTCGATAGGAGGAATAGGCAATCCCAGCAGCGATGAGGAGAGAACTAAGATCACATCTGAAACAAAACATCTTTTGATGCTCATCAATGGATATTCAGGAGCTGATGGACTAAAAGAGGCTGTTGACTATTCATTAGAATTACTTAGAAAATATGCATATGCCGATCAGATTAAAATCAGTATAATAAATGGGAATAATTAATATATCACTCAGAGATCACTTATACATGCCTTATATAAACTATAAGCTATGTATAAGTAATTTATAAGCGATCTTTAGCTGAGGTACAAGTCTATTCAGAAAGCAGGTTTGCCTGGTCCTGAATTAGGTTTACAGTGAAAGTAAATATAAATCAGGACTTTACATTAAAAGTAGGTCTTTCTATGATTCATTTAAAATGATTCTGAAGATTGTACCTTTTCCAAGTTCGGAGTTTTTGACAAATATTTTGCCTTTGTGATTCACCTCTACTATTCGCTTAACAAGTGACAAGCCCAAACCCCACCCTCTCTCTTTAGTTGTGTATCCGGGTGAGAATATTTTATTATACATAGATTTAGGAACTCCTTTACCACTATCTTTTATATCTAAATAGACCTGCCTTTTTTCTTTTAATGTTCTAATTTCATCAGGTACCGAAATTGAAAACAATATTTCTCCCTCTCCTTTCATCGCATCAACACCATTTTTGGTAAGATTCTCTATAACCCATCCAAAAAGAGGCTCATTCAACATTACATTTACTGGTTGTTCAGGGAAATCCTCTTTTAGTGACACTCTATCTGAAATCCGTTTTTCCATATAGGATAGTGAGTGACGAACTGCATCCTGAAGTATAGTTGGCTTCAGATCGGGTTCTGATCCTATTTTCGAGAATCTTTCCGCTATCATCTGCAGCCTTTCAACATCCTTATCAATCTCTGCAAGCAACTCCTTATCACTATATTTTAGTTTAAGATATTCCGACCAAGCCATTAAAGATGATATAGGCGTACCAAGCTGGTGAGCGGTCTCCTTCGACAACCCAACCCATACCCTGTTTTGCTCAGCACGCTGAGAACGATTTAAGGTTAGGAATGCAAGTCCGATGAACAGTGAAATTACAAAAAACTGAATATATGGATAAAAATGCAATTGCTTTAGTGTGTATGAATCATCATAATAAAGTATCTGATTCATATCACTCAAGACAATGGGATCATGTTTTCTTTCAAATTTATTTATTTTATTTAGAAGAAAGGCTTCGACATTTTCTTTCGGCAGTTTAATATTGTGAGATTCAACAACACCTGAATTTTCATCATACAAAATGACTGGGATTGTGTTATTGCTTTGCAGAATGGATAATACTAGATATGCATCCATATCTTCAGACATCATGGATTCTGTTGCAAGAGCCCACACCTCAATCTTGTTGCGCTCTTCTGCAGCCAGTTGTTTCACCATTAGGTTTGAAGCTATTAACGACAAAAGAGCTGCGACAATAGCCAATATCACAAATAAAAATGTAAGTGGCTGAGAAATTATGTTCTTATACGCCATTCGTTTGGATATAGGTTGTTTGCACGGTTACCAATATTTTTAACGAAACCCAGTGGTAAATCTCTATATGTAAGCAATATAAATCCTTTTGGAGAATCTGGTATACTTATGGCTTCTCTCCTAAGATATGCAATTGCCTCATCATAGGTCAATTCTCTGGTTGAAAAAATCTCTCTGTTCAGCTCACTGCTCATTGCAAGTGAATGAGATGGAATAAAATCTTTACCTTTTATTTCACCAAGCTCAATTCCTAATGAAATAGTCTTCAAACTGTTTTTTAAAGCTAATATAGTTTCTGTATGTTGTTTAGAAACGGCTATTATACGATTTTCATCCTGAACAAAATCGAAATCGTCCGGATTTATTAAATATCTCTTGTATGTAGAAACCTCCTTTACTAAGTGAGAAGGGTATTTTCTATTTTTTTTGTTACGTTTTTGTATATGCTGAAGACTGTTTGAGACAGTTGAACCATCTTTTCTCAATACAGTCACAAATAACCCCTCTCCTTCTGTTTTATGAGGAAAGAAACGATAGGCGATGACCTTATCATCGAATGATGGCGATATTCCCCACTCTTTTTCGGTTTTAATTTCTACAAATTCCGCATGCATCTCATCAGATACCCATAATGCATTTACCTCATTTTCCAGTGTGTTATAGGTACATGTGCTGTAAATAAGTATACCGCCCGGTTTTAAAGCAGGCCAGATATCAGATAAAATATTTTTTTGTCGTTCTGCACACATTCTGACGTTTTCAGGTGACCATTCACTGATTGCTACATCGTCTTTTCTGAACATTCCTTCGCCTGAACATGGAGCATCTACAAGAATCATGTCATAGAAATCTTGAAGAACGGCAAAATCTTTTGGTTCATTATTGGTTACCACAGTAGTTGGACTTCCCTGTTTCGTGATATTCTCAGAAAGGATATATGCACGCTGGCGTATTATTTCGTTTGATGTCAAGAGGCTACCTGCAGGTAGTGCTGAAAGTAAACTTACCGACTTACCACCGGGTGCTGCACAGAGATCGAGACATTTTAACGGCTTATCAATTAACTGTTTGACAACATGCTCAATAAACATTGAAGATGCTTCCTGAACATAATACTTACCGCCGTGAAACAGAGGATCGAAGGTGAAAGAAGGACGCTTATTCAGGTAATAGCCCCAATCCGACCATGGTACTTGCTTTCCCTCCTCAGGTAAATCTGAAACCTTGCCTTCAGATTTAAGTGGATTTAAACGGAGACTAACTGGTGGCACCTCCACTAAAGAACTAATAAAAGCGTCTGTCTGATCTTTCAGTAGCTGCCTGATAATATCTGTAAAATGGTCTGGAAGATTCATTGCTGATTATTCATTTATACAAAGTTAAAAGATTTTCACAAAATAATATTACCTTTACGCTCATAACAATCTTAAAACCATTTTCAGTCATGAAAAGAACTATTTTTATTATGGGATTAATCATATCCCTTGCTGTTTCCGCACAAAACAGACCTGATCCTCAGCCCTCAGCTGAAACAAATGAAAAGTTCAATATTGGAATGGCGGGTTACACTTTCAGAAATTTTAATTTGGACCAGACATTAGATATGATGCAGAAGTGTGATGTCAAATATTTGTGTATAAAAGACTTTCACCTACCCCTGAACAGTAACGAGAAAGAAATTGCAGACTTTCATGCTAAGCTGGCATCAAAAGGAATAAAGGGATATGCAGTTGGTCCGATATATATGAAGTCTGAGAAAGAGATTGATAATGCTTTTGAGTATGCAAAGCGTGTTGGGGTAAAACTTGTTGTAGGAGTACCAAATTATGAGCTGCTGCCATATGTTGACAAAAAAGTAAAAGAGTACAACATGCATTATGCTATTCACCTGCATGGTCCAGATATGGATCTTTATCCCGATGCAGATGATGTGTGGGAGAATGTGAAAGATTTGGATTCACGTATTGGTATGTGCCTTGACATTGGTCATGACACCAGAAATGGCAAAGATCCGGTAGAAGATTTAAAAAAGTATCACACCCGTGTATTCGATATTCATATCAAAGATGTTACCGGTAACACTAAGGCTGGATATTCTGTTGAAATAGGACGAGGTGTTATTGATATTCCGGCTTTCGTGAAAATGTTGCGAGAAGTAGGTTATACAGGAATGTGCAGCCTGGAACATGAGCGAAATATGGATGACCCACTTCAAGGAATTGCTGAATCGATTGGTTACTTCAGAGGGATTATTACTGCAACTAAATAAGGTTAAAAAAATCAACATAAATATTAGAGTCCCCCATATTTAAATGACAAATCATAAAAACAGTCCACTACACTGGAAGGTTCTCGAACGCAAGTACCTCCACAAGAGGCCGTGGCTGACTGTAAGATTGGAAAAGCTGCTAATGCCCAACGGCAATATAGTACCTGAATACTATGTTCTGGAATACCCAAACTGGGTTAATATTATTGCTATTACAAAAGATAAAAAGTTTGTGATGGTTAAACAGTATCGTCCCGGAATTGAAGAGGTATGCTTTGAACTTTGTGCCGGTGTTTGTGAAGATGAAGATTTGTCACCTTTATCATCTGCACAACGTGAACTGCTTGAAGAAACAGGTTATGGTGGTGGGGTATGGACTGAGTTTATCCGCATTGCACCTAATGCAAGTGCAGCTAATAACTGGTCCTACTGCTACATTGCTGAAGATGTAGAGAAAATAGGCAAACAGTCACTTGAGGAATCAGAGGATCTGACTGTACACCTGGTAACTTTTAACGAGCTAAAGGATTTACTCGAAAATGGCAAGATAGTTCAGGCAACAATGGCAGCTCCTTTATGGAAATTCATGGCTTTGTATGATAATTTTTGACTAATTTTGTACTCATAAAGAGTTTATAAATTGGACAAAGCAGCACTATATTTAATTCCCGTTTTATTAGGTGATACATCAGTTGAGCGGGTGATTCCTGAATTCAACAAGAGAATTGTATCTGAATTGAAGTTTTTCATTGTGGAAAACATTCGTTCAGCACGTCGTTTTATGAAGAAGTGTGATCCTGGCATTGACATTGATTCACTTACATTTTACGAACTGAATAAACATACAAACAAGAAGGATATTGAAGGTTATCTTGCTCCTATGAAATCAGGAAACAGCATGGGCGTTATTTCTGAAGCAGGATGCCCTGCCATTGCTGATCCGGGAGCAGAGGTAGTTGCTATTGCACAGAAAAAAGGATATAAAGTTGTACCACTTGTTGGTCCCTCCTCCCTTTTGATGGCTGTAATGGCATCAGGCTTTAACGGTCAGAGTTTTGCATTTCATGGTTACCTTCCCATTGATTCTTCAAAAAGAGTGAGTAAAATTAAATATCTGGAAATGCAATCATATAAGGATGATCAGACACAACTGTTTATAGAAACACCTTACCGTAATCAAAAGCTGGCAGAAGATATTATTGAAAACTGCAAACCACACACTCAGTTATGTATCGCGATGAATATTTCATGTGATGATGAGTGGATTGTCACAAAAAGCGTAAAGTCATGGAAAGGAAACCTTCCAGATATGCAGAAGACCCCAACCGTATTTCTTATTTATCGTGGTAAATAAACCTCATCTATCTAAGGAATTAATAGTGATGCATGTACACTTATGAATTCAATAAAAACAAATTAATAAAACAACTAGTAAAAAATAAAACGTTGAATATTCAGCACAACAAACAACTGCAACAATATAATTCATTCAGGACCAAAGCAGTAGCTCGATTATTTTGCGAACCTCAATCGGCAGATGAGTTATCAGAAATATTAAAAGCTTTTCCTGACGAGAATAAATTAATTCTTGGTGCAGGTAATAATCTTTTTTTTACAAAAGACTTTGATGGTTTGATCATTAAACCTGCAATGAAAGAGATTTATATTGTTTCAGAAGATGAAAATTATGTAGAAATTGAAGCCGGAGCTGCTATTGAGTGGGATAATCTTGTAGGAGAAACTGTTTCAAGAGGTTACTCCGGATTAGAAAACCTGTCGCTCATACCAGGTTCTGTTGGTGCAAGCCCGATACAAAACATAGGTGCTTATGGATCTGAAGTAAAGGACACAATTACTTTAGTAAAGGCTACAGATATGATTTCCGGAGAACAGTTAGAATTTACAAATGAAGAGTGTCAGTTTGGATATCGTGATAGCATATTTAAACAGAAACGCAGATATATAATAACTTCGGTAGTGTACAGGTTAAATAAAACATATATATACAAAGAAAAGTATGTTGATTTGAGTCGTGAACTGAAAGGAAACAACACACCATCACTATCTCAGGTAAGAGAAGCTATCATCAAAATTCGTACAAGAAAATTACCTGATGTAAAAACTTACCCAAACGCAGGAAGTTTCTTTAAAAACCCGATTCTGACAAAAGAAGAGAAAGAGGCATTACAAAAAAGATTAGTTGATGCACCTATCTACAATACAGGAGAGACAAGCTTTAAAACATCTGCAGCATTTTTAATAGAAAAAGCAGGATATAAGGGAAAGAATAATGGTTTAGTGGGAACTTATGAAAATCATGCATTGGTTATTGTGAATCTTGGTACAGATGATGGTAGAGATATTCTAAACTTTGCAAATGAGATTACCAATGAGGTGGAAAAGCAGTTTGGAGTTAGACTTGAACCTGAAGTATGGATTTATTAAACTTAAAAACATGTCATCATTTATAATAGAAGGTGGTCATAGACTAAAAGGCAATATAACGCCACAAGGAGCTAAAAATGAAGCTTTGCAGGTTATTTGTGCAACATTGCTTACAAGAGAGAGAGTAACAATTGAGAATATCCCGGACATTCTTGATGTTAACAATCTCATAGAACTGTTGCATGACCTTGGTGTAGAGATTAATAAAATTGAAAGCGGTGTATTTACTTTTAAATCTGAAAACATAGATATATCATATACTGAAACAGAGGAGTTCAGAAGAAAAAGTGCGTCAATGAGAGGCTCGATTATGTTAGCAGGACCTCTGCTTGCTCGCTTTGGCGAGGTCGTAGTTCCTAAACCAGGTGGAGATAAGATCGGGCGCAGGAGACTAGATACTCATTTCAATAGTTTAATGAAGTTGGGGGCCGATCTGACTAACGATGAAAAGAATCAGCTTATCAGATTATCTGCCACGAAATTAAAAGGAAAATATATACTTCTCGACGAGGCATCTGTGACTGGTACAGCCAACCTGATAATGGCAGCAGTTTTGTCGGAAGGTGAAACAGTTATATATAATGCCGCTTGCGAACCATATATTGAGCAACTTAGCCGTATGTTGGTAAGAATGGGTGCAAGAATAGAAGGTATTGGTTCTAACAAGCTGTTCATTAAAGGTGTAACATCATTAAACGGGTGCAAGCACCGACTGCTACCTGATATGATTGAGACAGGCAGTTTTATAGGTATGGCAGCTATGACGGAATCGGAGTTAACAATTAGAAATACTTCAATTGAAAATTTGGGTATTATTCCTGAAAGCTTCAGAAGACTCGGTATCACAATTGAACAGAGAGGTGATGATCTATATATTCCAAGTCAGAAGAGTTATACAATAGACTCATTTATGGATGGATCAATTCTTACAATATCTGATGCTCCCTGGCCTGGTTTGACACCCGATTTGCTAAGTGTTATGCTGGTAGTAGCCACAAAAGCAAAAGGGAGTGTACTTATACATCAAAAAATGTTTGAAAGCAGACTGTTTTTTGTTGATAAACTAATTGATATGGGTGCTCAGATAATTTTGTGTGATCCTCACAGAGCGGTAGTTATTGGATTGGATGAACGTTTCTATTTACGTGGTACAACAATGACTTCTCCTGACATACGAGCTGGTATTTCACTGCTGATTGCAGCTATGTGTGCTGATGGTGTAAGCACAATTCATAATATTGATCAAATCGATCGTGGATATCAAGATATCGACAAACGATTAAATGAACTTGGAGCCTCTATAGTAAGGAAATAAATTTGTTTATTACCCAACTCTTTTATTACTTTGTAGACTTGTAAATTGTGACTAATCCTCAGATTTATTTAGTATTATATACCGTCTCCCTGTTAATACAGACAGGGTTACATAATTTATGAACAGATTACACTTTAATAAATAACAACCAAAAAATAATTATGTCAACGAATAGAGTCGTAACCGATATTAAACAGGTAACAGTACGTTTTTCAGGTGATTCCGGTGACGGAATGCAGCTGTCTGGTACGTTATTTTCAACATTATCGGCAATATTTGGGAATGAAATTTCAACATTCCCGGATTTTCCTGCTGAGATTCGTGCACCACAAGGCTCACTTCATGGCGTTTCGGGATTTCAGGTTCGCATAGGTGCGAAAGATGTTTATAATTCAGGTGACAAGACGGATGTCCTGGTAGCCATGAATCCCTCTGCTTTAAAAGTAAATGCACAATTCCTGAAAAAAGGTTCGATTGTAATATATGACAACGATTCATTTAAAAAGAGAGATCTTGATAAGGCGAAGTTTGAGACTGAAGATCCATTTACTGAACTCAATTTAAATCATGTTCAGACAATTGGAATCGATATTACATCTCTTACAAAAGCTTCACTGGAGAACTCTGGTCTTGAGAATAAAGATATACTGAGAAGCAAAAACATGTTTGCTTTGGGTGTAGTTTGCTGGTTGTTTAACAGACCACTGGAAATTGCTGACAAGCTGCTAGAACAAAAGTTTGGAAAAAAACCTGCACTTGTTGAAGCAAACATCAAAGCACTCACCGATGGTTATAATTATGGTGATAACTTACAGCTTACTGCCACTACATATAATATTGATGTAAAAGAATCAACCAAAGGATATTATATGGATGTGAATGGCAATACTGCTACTGCTTATGGACTGATAGCAGCTGCCGAAAGAGCAGGTCTTCAGCTATTCTTAGGTTCGTACCCAATTACTCCGGCAACAGATATATTGCATGAACTTACTAAAAGAAAAGATTTTGGAGTAAAGGCACTACAGATGGAGGATGAGATTGCTGGTATTACATCTGCAATTGGTGCAAGTTTTGCCGGATGTCTTGCAGCTACATCTACATCAGGTCCGGGACTTTCATTAAAAAGTGAGGCAATTGGTCTTGCAGTGATGACTGAATTACCACTAGTTATTATTGATGTTCAGCGTAGCGGACCTTCCACTGGTATGCCAACTAAAAGTGAACAAACCGACCTCAGACAGGCATTATATGGTCGCAACGGAGAGAGTCCTCTTGTAGTAATAGCAGCAACATCACCTACTGACTGTTTCGACAGTGCCTTTGAGGCATCAAAGATAGCACTTGAGCATATGACTCCTGTTATTCTATTGACCGATGGTTATATTGCAAACGGTTCGTCAGCATGGAGAATTCCTGAAATGGAAGACTATCCTGAAATCAATCCTCCATATGTAGATAAGTATTACAATGGAAACGCTGAAGACTGGAAGCCATTCTTAAGAAATGAAGCAACTGATGTTAGATATTGGGGTATACCCGGTACACCTGAATTTATGCACAGGGTGGGAGGACTGGAAAAGGACAGATTCACCGGAGTCATATCTTCTAATCCCGAGAATCATCAGTTCATGATTGATATTCGACAGAACAAAATAGAAAGGATTGCCGATTTTATACCTGAACAGGAGGTTATGGGTGATAAAGATGCTGAAACGCTTATAGTTGGCTGGGGAGGAACTTACGGACACTTGCTTGAGGCTACTCTGCACCTGCAGGACAGTGGTAAAAAGGTGGCATTCACTCAGTTCAGACATATTTCACCACTTCCAAAGAATACACACGATCTGCTAAAAGGTTACAAAAAGGTAATTGTTGCAGAACAAAATAGTGGTCAGTTTGCTGCATACCTGAGTTCAAAATTTCAGGATCTTAGCAATATACACAAGTTCAACAGAATTGAAGGCCAGCCATTTAAAGTGAGCGAGCTGGTAAAAGAATTCACCAAAATAATGGAGGAAGCATAATATGAATACAGTTGAAGCAAAAAATATAGATATAAGTGGTATTAAGTATCAGAAATACATGCCAAAAGACTATAAGAGTCCCAACCCAATACGTTGGTGTCCGGGCTGTGGTGACTATGCTATTCTGACATGTCTCCAAAAAGCTTTAGCCGAGTTGAATGTTGATCCACACAATACTGCGGTTATTTCAGGAATTGGCTGTTCTTCACGACTACCCTACTATATGAATACTTATGGGTTCCATAGTATTCATGGCCGGGCATCAGCAATTGCTACCGGAGTAAAGGTTGCAAATCCCAATCTGAGTGTATGGGTAGCAACAGGTGACGGTGACTCACTTGCAATTGGAGGTAATCACTTTATACATACAATTCGCAGAAATGTTGATATAAATATTCTTCTTTTTAACAATAAGATATATGGTCTTACTAAAGGTCAATACTCTCCAACATCAGAAAGAGGGTTTGTGTCTAAGTCATCGCCATATGGTACAGTAGAAGATCCATTCAGACCGGCTGAACTGACCTTTGGTGCAAGAGGAACATTTTTTGGCCGTGCATTGGATGTCGACATGAAAAATCAGGTAGACACTCTGGTTGAAGCAGCAAAACATAAAGGTACGTCTGTAGTTGAAATTTTACAGAACTGTGTTATTTTCAATGACGGAATACATAATAAAATAAGTGATCGCAACTGGAAGGCAGATAATACTATTTTATTAAAGCATGGAGAGAAAATGGTGTTCGGTAAAGATAATGAAAAAGGTATAGTATTGGATGGTTGGAACCTTAAGGCCGTTACCATTGGTGAAGATGGTTATACTATTGATGATGTACTGGTTCATGATGCCGAGACCCAAGACAACACACTTCATATGAAACTCGCTCTTATGGACACATCGGTAGGAATGCCTGTTGCACTTGGAGTTATCAGAAGTGTCACTGCACCTACATATGAGCGTGATTATGAAGATCAGATCGCTGAGGTACAAAAGAAAAGCCCTAAAAAATCATTCAGGGAATTTCTTCTGAATTCATCAAATGTATGGGAAGTTAAATAGTAATTAAAAAATATAC
>NZ_JAQVHI010000058.1:0-5381 GCF_028696275.1 Lascolabacillus sp. | reverse complement strand
TCTTAAAGAAATCCCAAATTACAATACCAGCTGTAACGGAAACATTCAGAGAGTGTTTTGTTCCATACTGAGGAATCTCAATACAACCATCTGAAGCATTTACCACTTCCTGATCTACGCCATGTACTTCATGACCCAGTATGATTGCATATTTCTTGTTTTTATCCAATTGTATGTTTTCCAATGATATACTATTTTCAGCCTGTTCTATCGAATATATATAATACCCCTCTTTCTTTAGTGTGTTAAGCGCACTAACTGTATGATTAAAGTATCGCCATTTTACTGAATCTTCTGCACCAAGGGCTGTTTTATGTATCTCTACATTTGGAGGTGTAGCAGTAATTCCACAGAGTAAAACCTCCTCAATCCTAAAAGCATCACATGTTCTGAAAACAGAACCAATATTATTTTGACTTCTTACGTTGTCCAGGACCACAACAAGTGGTGTTTTTTCTGCTTCGCGGAACTCCTCAATATTAATTCTACCCAGTTCCTCAAGTTTTAATTTTCTTCTTTTCATATTAATTGAATACACATAAAAGTATATGATCGAAAAGTAACAGTTTATTTAATAGCAAATCTTATAATAAACCATATGTGGTGTAGAAAAGTAGAGACCTTCCCATAATGTTTCACCATTATCCTATATCTCTCCTTGAGAGATTTCTTTCTGTTTAAAGTTGTCACTCCTTCATTAAGGTAGTTAATCAGAAATTGATTTGTATTTATAATAACCTTTGACTTCTTCAGCATTCTAATTGCCCAGTCAAAATCCGAAGAGAATTTATATTCAAGATCATACTGCTCTGTAATTTCTCGTTTCACTATAAAAGCCTGATGACATACAAGCATGCCCTGTTTAAAACTTTTCCAGGTAAGCTTATCCGGAGCTTTCAATCTCCTCATATGTAGAAAATTGCCCTCATTATCCACAATTGCAGTTTCTCCATAAATTATGTCAGCCGAACTATCAGATTGCATTATTAGTTCTACAGTATTATTAGCGAAAAAAGTATCACCTGCATTTAAGAAGCAGAGATAATCACCAGTAGCCATTTTAATTCCTTTGTTCATTGCATCATACAATCCATTATCAGGTTCACTAATCCATAATAATTTATCATTATCATATTTGTGAATCAGGTCAATGGTGTGGTCTGTAGACAAGCCATCAACTATAATATGCTCAATCTCAGGATATGATTGCAAGCAGACGCTTTTTAAAGTACGCTCAAGCGTTTGCTCTGCATTAAATGTTACTGTTATAACTGATAATTTTTTCATTTTCGGGCATATATAGCAATAAAGGGAGATAAAAACCTGCTCTTTATCGGAAATAGTTTTACAACATAACTAAGCATCTTAATCCATTTCCTTTTGCTTTTATTCTCGGGCTTCGGCTCCAGCCATAACATTGGCTTGCCAATATAATCAACTGTTAAATCTTTTAGATTAAATCCTTTCATTATCCTTTCAAGGATAGATATGTCCATTGAGTTTAAGTTATGAGCATCAAGATTTTGTTTGTCGAACCAACGCTGGATTGAGCCATTCAAACCTAGAAAATTGGGAATAATGATAAGAAGCTGACCATTTTCGGATAGTAATTCAACATGTCGACTAATTACATCTGCAGTATCTTCAAAGTGTTCTATAAACCCGGAAGAAAACACAATATCATATTTCCTTTCGGAATGGAATGATAAAAAGTCAGCATTTATACACTTAATACTATTTAAAGGCAAGTCATTTCTATTTTCAATGCTTCTTACAATCTCATAATTCAGGTGAAAATCAAGTAAAGTTACATCTTTAACTCCATGTTTATAGAAATATGCAGAGAATATACCCGGGAACCCACCAATATCAATGAAGCTTTTTCCTCTTGTAAGCAGAGGCATAAACTTGTTAAAAACGACCTTCTTAGGAATCTTATCATATTGATAATTTCCCCAATACTCATTCCAATGAGCCTGATCAGTTATTTTATTATTACCCTTCATATAAAGTTTTATAGAGCGCTGCAACCTTCTTCTGTTCATATATACTCATAACCTTTTCACGTGAATTATATGAAAGTGTCTCAGCATCAGCCTCAAAAAGAGTCCAATTTATCCCTTTGGCAAGATCCTCTGAACTTTTGTATTCGGCTACATAACCGGTTAATTTATGATCTATCATCTCAGGAATTCCACCAATATTAAAACCAACGCAGGGAGTGCCTGAAGACATAGCTTCCATAATAGTGTTTGGAAGATTCTCCTGCAGTGATGGAGTTATATATACATCAGCTGCATTATATATATCAGGCATCTTGTCAGAGTCTATATAACCCATACAGATAGAGGGGGAAGACAGTCTATCTGCAATCTCAGCGCCTTCGTTTCCTGCAATAAGAAATACTATTTTATCCTTAATTTCGGATGCAATTAACCTAGAAGCATTTATCAAGTAATCAGTTCCCTTACGTTTATCAGAAGCTTTTGCTGCAGCAAACAGGAGTAGTTTTTTATCCGTAGGAAGATTTAGCTTCTCCCTAATAAGCAATTTGTCCTTCGGCTTATACAAATCTGTGTCAATAGGATTGGGTACAGAAACAATTTTATGTCCATTAGTTAATGGGCTTTTCTCTGCCAGCTTTTTCAACCAGTCACTGCATGCTACAAAAGTGATATTGCCTTTTGAGTATATATCTTTCTTCTTATTAAATATCAAATTCGAAAGATCCTTATCAGAAGGATTTGCAATATATGGACACCTCCCGCAAGAGTTCTCATATTTATTACAATCTCCTGAATGATGACAAATACCTGTGAATGGCCACATATCGTGCATAGTCCACACTACTTTTTTCCCCGATAGAAGAATCTTCTCAATCTCCTTAATTGATAACATACCTTGATTAATCCAGTGCAGATGAATTACATCAGCATTCTTGAATTCATCAAGTTCAGTGATTGATAAACCTGTATTTGCAATTGAAATATCAAATAGAAATTTTCTTGAGAGATGATTATAAAGGAATATTTCACCTCTTTCACGGTAAAAATTCCACCTGTTATTAAGTTTACTTCCTCCCTGTATTACTTTAAGGTTATCAGATCTTTTATCACAGACTAGCATTTTAGCGTTTTCACCTTCAGAGTTTAGAGCATACATCAAACGGTATGCAGCAATTGCAGCACCTCCATGAACGTCAGATTTGCTGATCATCAGGATATTCATAACCTATCTGCTTCTTAAAAATCTGTTTATCCTTCTTTTTAACTTTGCTCTAAATGAGTTTGTTTGACCGTAATATTTCATAATTGCTCTTCTGGCTTTCTTGTTCTCACTGATTTCAGGGATATTAATATTCAATTTCCCTTTATACAGGTCAGTACTGTAGATATCATCGCTTCCGCTATGAATCCCGCTACCGTCAAAGCCAATATTTCTTACAAGAGACCTGCCAGCATTCAGTGAGAGTATATCATTCAGAAAAAGCGTAGCATTCCATCTAATAGCCCAGGAGTCGTTCTCACCATTTACCTGCCTCTTCAGCATTCTTGTAAAAGGATATTTGCCATTAAAATCAAACTGTTTTGAAAGCTTACGCCTCTTTATTTCGTTCAGCAACTCTTTCCCATCAGGGTTGAAAAGTTTCCATGCTCTTTTCCATGTTGCCCATCCCCAGCTGCCTGTCCATTTAATTAAGAAAGACTCTGGCAGTTCTTCTATAGGGAAGATAAACCCCTGAATATGACCAATTCTATCCTCATCCTCAAACCTATCCAAAGCCTCGTTCATAAAAGTGAGAAAATGAGGTGCAGTAATCAAGTCATCCTCCAGAACGATAACTTTGCCGTGCTCATTTATAATTCTGGTAACTCCCTGAATTATGTTTTTCGCTAACCCAATATTATTGCCATTCTCAATAATACAGATCTTCTTAAATCCATCAATTGAGTGTATAATCCTTCGAACTTCCTTAACATCATTTTTATCAGAATTATTCTTATACCCATCCGAAAAGATGTATAATTCAGTTTCACTACAAAGCTTATTATTCATTAAAGCTTCCAGTGTTTGCCTTGTATGTGATGGTCGGTTATAAGTAAACAGAAGAACAGGTGCTAGAGACATTTGGTTTAGAATTCAATTTTTGCTGATAAAACATTTCTCTCGAGAACGTGAAGGTCAACATGTTGTCCCACCTCTATACCCTTTAGTGACAGCTGATCCCTTGTAGTATTAAATGCAAGTTCAGGGTTATTATTATCACCACTCAAATGGCATAACCATATATTGCGTAATTCAGATGTAAAATTATTAGCAAGAAACTCCGCTATCTGGCGATTACTTAAATGTCCTGTACCAGAAGTAATCCTTTTTTTAAGGTGCCATGGATACCTGCCATTATGAAGCATCTCTTCATCATAATTACTCTCAATTACCAGCTGATTAGCCTTACAGATATAGTGGGCTACCTCATCAGTTATAGCACCCACATCTGTTGCCACTGTCATTCTTTGACCACCGAATTCCAGATAATAACCTGCGTTATCATTGCTGTCGTGAGGCACATCAAACGGTGTTATCCTAAAGTCCTCAATCTGAAAAGTTTTACCTTTTTCTATATATTTTGCCGATCCATTTAGTCTGTAATTAATAAATGGATTGTTCTTTATACCTTTATGTACTTCCCGTGTTGCATAAATTGGGATGTGCATTTTTTCTCCAAGCTGCCCAACCGATTTAATATGGTCGTAATGATCATGTGTAATCAGAACAGCCATTATAGTAGAGATATCCACACCATACTCAGCCAATCTTTTTTTTATAACACGAGGACCAATTCCCGCATCAATTAAAATTCCATAGTATGAATTTCCTAAATAATAACAATTGCCACAACTGCCACTACTCAGGCTGAAAAAAGAAAATCGTTCCGACGGGAAAAGTTTGTACTGCATATTATCTACAAAGATAACAAGTTTTCAGCTACCATCAATCAGTGTATATAAAATCGTCAAAATAGCGGGTAATATGTTCATGAAGGTGAACACGATCAGCACCTGTCATATTATGTCCATGTCCCGGATATATAAAGAAGTCAGGATGCACCCCTTCTTTTATACAAGCTCTGATAAACTGATTGCTGTGTTGCATAACAACAGTAGGATCTTCATCCCCGTGTATTATAAGCAGTCTCGATTTCAGCCTATCAACCTTATTCAATAAACTTGATTCTTCGTAACCTTCCGGATTCTCCTGAGGCATATCCATATATCTCTCACCATACATAACTTCATAATAGCGCCAATCGGTTACTGGTCCCCCCGCAACACCAACCTTAAACAGATCAGGATATCGAAGCAGCATATATATAGTCATAA
>NZ_JAQVHI010000034.1:0-23973 GCF_028696275.1 Lascolabacillus sp. | reverse complement strand
CAATGATTTGGTTTTATTCTCATCAATTTAAAGTTTTTATGATTAATTCAGATTGATGAAATTTACTACATTCTTTTATATCAACACAAAGATAATGAAAAAGGATTATTTCAGAAAATAATGAGCTTTATACTATTACCTTGTTATATTATGCATTTCATAGATTTAATATATTGATTTAATACGTTTTACAAACCTATTCCAGATATTAGTGAATATTCAAAAGGAAAATGGTATGAATTGTTTAATTTTGTGTTTCAAAAAGAAATATTTATAAAGCCCACAACTATGTCTAAAAAGAGTCAAGGTTCATTACAAAACTATATTTATCTGTCTATTGCTGCAGCCATAGTCACTATTCTGCTTAAATTCTATACATATTACATAACCGGTTCAATGGGTTTCCTTTCTGATGCACTTGAGTCCTTTGTAAACCTTTTTGCAGCAATCTTTGCTCTGATAATGCTGAAATTGTCTCAACAGCCTGCAGATGAAAGACATATGTATGGTCATAGTAAAGCTGAATATTTCTCAAGTGCTATGGAAGGAGCGTTAATCCTTGTTGCCGCTTTTAGTATAATATGGTCAGCAATACCTCGTATTGTAAAACCAACACCACTGGAAAATATTAATGCAGGTTTGCTGTTTTCCCTTATGGCCTCTTTAGTGAATTTGGTTGTGGGACAAATATTGATAAGAAATGGTAAATCGAAGAAATCCTTAGTACTTGAAGCAGACGGAAGACATTTAATGACTGATGTTTGGACTTCTGTTGGTGTTATTGTAGGAATTATAGTTGTTAAGTTTACAGGTTGGCTTATTATTGACCCGATAATAGCAATCATAGTTGCCATTAATATTATTCTTACAGGATACAAACTCATAAGTCGCTCTGCCAGTGGACTTATGGATGTCACTATTCCGGCTGAAGATATGGAGAAAGTAACTAACTATCTAGATTCGCTTAAATCTGAACAAATAGAATATCACTCTTTGCTTACCAGGGCAGCTGGACAAAGAAAGTTTATTACATTACATCTATTAGTGCCGGGAAAATGGACAGTAAAACAGGGACATGATTACGCCGATGAGTTAGAAGAAACAATAGTGAAAATGTTTGACGAGCCAGTCACTGTTATTACACATATTGAACCGGTCGATGACCCTGCATCTATGAAAGATATAGGAATCGACCGGCAACAATTAATATAATTTTATAAGGCAACTGCTGTTCCCATAAGGAATGCTGCAGCAAGTGCTACAATAGCATAAAGTTCAGGGAATACAGCCAGAATCAGAGTGTTTCCGAATGCATCATGACCTTGACCAATTGAAACTACACCATTTGCACAAACTTGCCCCTGACGTATTGCAGAAAGTAATCCTACAAATCCAAGAGCGAGTCCAGATGCCAGAGTAGCCCAAGCCTGAATAGCTGTAATTTCAGGTGTAAGTATATTAAAAATACTCTGAAACATAAAGTATCCGGCAAAACCATATAATCCCTGTGTACCCGGTAATGCGGTTAATACTAAAAAGTTACCGAATTTTCCATCTACTTTTTTTGCTGCTCCGATAGCTGCATTACCCACTATTGTTACCCCATATGCACTTCCGATACCTGCAAGTGCTAACATAATTGCAATTCCTGTATAGGCAATTATTAAATTTGTTTCCATTTAGTTGCTTTTTAATTGTTTATTTATTTTTATTTCTTTATTTATTTCTGAAAGGACTATATTTTACACCTCCACCTGAAAAATCTGAGTTTTTATAAAATTCCACGAAAGTTAGTCTCAACGGATGAACAAAAGCACCCAACGCATTCATGAAAATATTAATTGCATGACCAATAACAAATATCAGAATCGTTACAATTGGACCAATTATTGCATTGTCAGGACTCATTCCTGTAGCTAAGCTAGAAAAAACGCTTGCCAAAATTCCTCCTGATAATCCAAGTGCAAACAATCTGACATATGATAATACGTCTCCTAACAATCCTGTGGCCATGTTATAAGTATCCCACAAAGAGGTGCCAATATTTACAAGTGGATTTTTTCCTGGAGAATTAAAAAATACAATTAAAATTCCGGAAAGAATCATCACAATTTTATGAGCAATTCCCATCATTGGCATTACTGATGGTATTAAGAACGAAACGATAAAGCTCAGTAAAAACAAGAACCATCCAATAGATGAAAGTCCATAAACAAATCCGAACTGCTTAATCCGATTAAATATCATTATAAACTTCCCAAACATAATCTGGATTACCCCTAATACTAATGACAACATAAACATTTGTGAGTTGTCGAAATAGATCAAATTCTTCAGATTCTGAACTGCAGAGTTGTTAATTTCATAAATGCTGATACCGAAAAAACCTCCCTGAAGTAGTCCACACACCATAGTTGAGGCACCTAAAAATTGCACCAGTGTCATTGTTCCTCTAAGTGATTTGGCAATAGAATCTTTCTTTACCAACTTAACCAGAGTTGCAAGTACCAGCAAAAATGCACCATATCCAATATCTCCAAGTGCAAGACCAAAAAATATCATGTAGAAAGGTGCAAAATATGGTGTCAGATCAATCTCATTATAGCTTGGCAGTTCATATAATTCAGCTATAGGCTCAAAAAGCTTGAAAAACTTTTTATTCTTAAATTTGATTGGTACATTATCCTCTGGAACAGGATCAGATTTTTCAAAATAAACACTTTTAGAATACAGATAATTCGAAATCTCCGAATCATTTTCTTCCGGTGCCCATCCCTGTAATAAGATTATTTTGTCATCAGCAACCGGAGTACCACTTATATCAACCTTGTAAAACTGAATTTCAGATTCAAGTCTGTTTATAGCAGCATCAAGTGAAGGTATATTATCAGATAATATTACCAGTTCTTCATCCTGTTGTGAAATCTTATTATTTATAGATATGATTAAATTATTAATTTCTTCAAGTGATATATCAGGCAGCTTTTCTGGTTCCAGACCTAAAAGTTCTGCCATATTTTCATGCTTGCTTAATGTAAGAAAGTAAGTACGTGAAGATTCTGTCTTTACAATAAAGATATCATATAGTTCGTGCCATTCATCTTTAAATTGATTGTTAGGAACGATAAAAAAGTTTATATGGTATCCTTCACTTTTTAATAGTTTTATCTGTTCAGGACTAAAATTACCCCATGGTTTCAAGATGTCCCTCTCTTTTGTAGAAACCATCAGTTGTTGCTTTAGCGACGACTTCTCACTCAATATCTTCTCAACTATTGAGGGGATCTCTCTACCTAATTTTTCATCTGCTTCATTGAATTCTCTTTCAGTTTTTTTTCCTCTTACTCTGCTAAGTATTTTCTTAGCTTCCTCCAGCTGTTTCTTCTCTGAAATAAATTCAAATATCTTATCTTCATTTAACTCACTTTTGTCCTGTTCCACAACATGAATCATACCAAGGTTACGAAGGTCATTCAGGAATTGACTGTAATCCTTATGGTATGTCAAAAACAGATATTTCTTCATTGTTGCTACCATTCGACATCTCCTTTCTCTTTTCTTTTCTCCTGATGAGAGCGCATTATTTTCTGAGATGATTTGGACAGGTTCTCCTCATCTTCCAAATAACGCTTAATTTTCAGTATTGCTTCCCGGTATCCCGGAATCTGAACTTTCTCGAAAAGATTGACTTTTTGTGTAGTCTTCTTACGGGCATACTCAAGACTATTTATCCTTATTGCATGAAAATCGCGACGTATACCAATTTCAGCTAAAGATTGAACAGTTTTGACTCCATCTAAAAACCATTTTGGCCTATTAAACAAGCTAAATGGCTTGATATCAAAATCAACACTTTCAAGAATCGGAATTTCTACACCAGCAATCTTTTTCTTGGAAAGATTTACATCTTTAACACTAATCAGGGTAGAGTCAAACTCCATCCACATACCCATCATTTTATCATAAGATTTTACTTTATCTTCCAGTTCCTTATCAAGTTTTACTAATTCATCCTTGGCCCTCTTAACTTCCATTCTTAGTGCTGTCTCCTTGTTTTGTAACGTGGGTAAAGCGCGTTCACGAATGTTCAGCTGTTTCTCCAACTGCTGACGTGAAGTTTTATTATATTGAAATTTAATAGCCATTATTTTTTCCAGTACCTATCTACTAATTCCTGTTTCATATTTACCTCTGCAGGTCTGAAGTGTTTAGAAAGCAGTTCCCATATCTTATCTAACATTTCAACTGTGTTCAGATTCACATCTATTGCAAGCAGTTCTCTTGAGTAGTCTTTCGCAAATGATAAAGTCCTTAAATCATAATCTGTCAAATCAAAACCATTTTCCAGTTTTGTTTTAGCATTTGCAGCATCTGCATAGAGTCTAACCGCAGCATTCATTACCTGAGGATGGTCATCACGTGTTTTCTTACCCTGAACATTCTGTTTCAACCTTGATAGTGAGCGGAATGGATCTATAACCACCTTACCAACATCACTATCTTGACGTAAGAATAACTGTCCTTCTGTAATATACCCCGTGTTGTCAGGCACAGCATGTGTTATATCACCTCCTGATAAAGTGGTTACTGCTACAATAGTTATTGAACCACCAGATGGGAATTGAGCCGCTTTCTCATATATCTTTGCAAGATCTGAATATAAAGAACCCGGCATTGAGTCTTTTGAAGGTATTTGATCCATACGGTTCGATACGATAGATAGCGCATCAGCATATGAAGTCATATCAGTTAAAAGCACAAGCACCTTCTCATTTTTGTCAACCGCAAAATATTCAGCTGCTGTCAAAGCCATATCTGGCACTAGCAAGCGTTCAACCGCAGGATCTTCAGTTGTATTCATGAATGATATGATTCGATCCAACGCACCGGCACTGCTAAATACATTTTTAAAGTATAGGTAATCATCATTAGTCATACCCATACCTCCTAATATAATTTTATCTGTCTCAGCTCTTAAAGCCACTGTTGCCATAACCTGATTAAAAGGTTGGTCAGGATCGGCAAAAAATGGAATTTTTTGTCCAGACACCAATGTGTTATTCAGGTCGATTCCCGCAATCCCAGTAGCAATAAGTTCCGATGGCTGTTTCCTTCTTACAGGGTTAACTGACGGTCCGCCAATCGCTCTTTCCTCACCTTCAGGTTCAGGACCTCCATCAATAGGTTCACCGTAAGCATTAAAGAAACGGCCTGCCAGCTGATCACTTACCTTCAATGAGGGTGCTTTCCCCATGAAAATAACCTCTGCATTTGTAGGAATTCCTTCTGTACCTTCAAAAATCTGCAGAGTAACTTCATCATCAATTATTTTAACCACCTGAGCCAGTTTTCCCTCAACCGTAGCAAGTTCATCATAACCAACGCCAGTTGCTTTTACAGTACAGGTTGCCTTTGTAATTTGTGTAATTTTTGTATATATTTTCTGAAATGCTTTTGCCATAATTCATTTATTTTCCTTTATCCTGTTTACTGAAAAAAATAGAAAAACTACTTTACGGTTATATCTGAAAGTTGATAATTGGAAATCTTCTCCTTCAATTGATTAACATAACCATAAAAAGAATCAGATTCAAACTCAGAGTAGTTCATCTGTTTTCCGATATTGATCAATTCTTTAAAAAAGTCTGCCACTTCTGTAAATTTTTCAAATTCAAATTTTGTACGGCAAACCTCAGTTACAAGATCAAGAATGTTTTTTTGCCGCTCAATAGATGTAACAGCATCAATATCGTCAAATGCATCCTGTTGTAAAATGATATAATCTATAAATTCAGATTTCCAGAAGGTAATATGATATTCTACAGGCACACCATCGTCACCCAAAATATTTATCTGCTCAGCAATCTCTTTTCCTCGTAATAGTCGGGTTTTTATTTCAGAAACTTTTTCAACCCAGTCGCTTGAAACCTCTGAAGATATATAGTCTTGGAACTCAGGATATTCAAAATATTTAGAATAAGAATCTATAGGATTTATTGCGGGATAACGTTTCTTATCGGCTCTATCCTGTTCAAGAGCATAAAAACAACGAGCAACTTTCTTTGTGTTTTCTGTCACAGGCTCCTTTAAGTTACCTCCAGCAGGAGATACAGTTCCAATAAATGTAATCGAACCCTCCTTACCATTATTTAAAATAACATGACCTGCCCGACCGTAAAAGTTGGATATAACTACAGATAAGTCCATTGGGAATGCATCAGGTCCTGGCAGCTCTTCAAGTCTGTTACTCATTTCACGCAAAGCCTGAGCCCAGCGAGAAGTAGAGTCGGCCATCAACAATACCTTCAAACCCATCGATCTGTAATACTCTCCAATAGTCATAGCCGTATAAACCGAAGCCTCACGAGCAGCAACAGGCATATTTGATGTATTAGCTACAATAATAGTTCTTTCCATTAGTTTGCGCCCGGTATGAGGATCCACCAATTCGGGGAACTCAGTAAAAATCTCAACTACCTCATTTGCTCTTTCCCCACAAGCAGCAATAATAACAATATCCGCTTCAGCCTGCTTTGAGATTGAGTGCTGCAAAACAGTTTTCCCGGTACCAAATGCACCCGGAATAAATCCAGTTCCACCCTCTACAATAGGGTTCAGAGTATCTATTGAACGAACGCCTGTTTCGAGTAATTTATATGGTCGTGGCTTCTCGCTATATTCAGTAATAGGAACCTTAACCGGCCACCGTTGTATCATATTCAGTTCGGTCACATTGCCTTCATTGTCCTCAACTACCGCAATTTTTTCATATATATTGTAATCTCCCTCTCCAATAATTCTTACTATACGGTATTCTCCTTTCATACTAAAAGGTACCATAATTTTATGTGGCTGATAGTTTTCGTCAACTTCACCCAGCCATGAACCGGCTCTAACCTTGTCACCCTCCTTAGCAATAGGTTTAAAGTGCCACAGTTTTTCCTCATCAAGAGGGAAGGTATATTCACCTCTTTTAAGAAAAACACCATCCATCTTGTCCAGGTCATTTTCCAATCCGTCAAGATTTCGTTGGAGAAGGCCCGGACCAAGTACAACTTCAAGCATATGGCCTTGAAATTCTACTTTAGAACCAACTTTAAGTCCTCTTGTGCTCTCGAATACCTGAACTGAGGCATTTTTCCCAACTATCTTTATAACCTCGGCCATTAATCTTGTACCTTCATGATCAATGTAGGCTATCTCATTCTGAGTAACAGGACCTTCCACCTCTACAATTACTAGGTTGGAGATAATCCCTTTAACAGTTCCTTTTGTTAACATATATGATAATTTACTCTTTTTTATTTTTAAAAATTGTCAGGCAACTTAGTTTCGTTTTTTAGGCTGTTAATAAGATCCCTAAATACTTTTTCACCCTCTTCTGCATTAAGTTTTACCCAACGTTCCAGTATTTGTAGTTTACATAAATAAGCGAAAATATATTCAATATTGAAGTAATCAAACACTGTATTCTCTTCCAGCCAGTCCCATTTAAACTTATCAATTTTTCTCTCTCTGTCATAAATATCAGACTCCTCTGAAATACGCTGTAAAATGTCGAAGTAGTCAAGTTCCTGACTAATACCAAAATCTCTTGCGTTTGAATTTTCTCGTATTAGTTTTGCGATTGTGTTGTGACCAACAATATATTTTGCAACCATAAGATCATATTTTCGTGCAAAAATTGCAGTCATAATATTGCCGATATTAAGGTTAAGTTCAAACCAACCCGACATAAGACTGTTTTTTACCTCTATACCATAATCCATGTATAACGAGCTAAGCAGGTCTTCCCAAACTCTTGCCCCTTCCTGATGGCTTTCCTCACTTAACCATCGTCTTATAAAATCTTCAAAATAGGGAGGGACACCTTTTTCTTTAACAGGAATATCCTCCTTTACTTTTGAGATAACTTCTAAAAGAACTTCTCTCGGAAGATTACCTGCAAGGTTTATTACAGCATCCTTATTTTCCAGTAAATGAAGCAGATTATAGTTGTCATGCTTTAGGAAATATTTTCTTATTAGCCTGAGGTCTGCAGGTTTAAGTTCTTCTTCCAACATATCTACAAACTCCTCAACAGTAAAAGGGAGCTTCATACTGTCGAAAGTAAAGTCGGGCAAGCCTGCTATAAAATAGTAATATTGGTTTTTAAAAAGCATGCTATATTAAATAATAATCTGATTCAATAAAGGTTCGAAAATAGTATTATTGGATAAGAATTAAAATACAATTCTTAGAATAAAAGCTTTTGTATCTGTGGGCGCAGGAACTCTTTAAAGTATTCTATAAATTCATCCTCACCAAACTTCACTTTATAAGAACCATCTTCGGGTGAAATTGTGAAACCTGTTTTTATACCATTTACAGTTTCAATCTTGATACCTTTATCCAGAAGGTTTTTTGCGTTGGCAGTGATGTATGATTGGAGTTCTTCCGCATTTTCTGTTCCAATTGTCAGTTTCTCCTCACGAGCCCAGTTCTGAACAAGTTCAACAATCAGCTTTTGCATAAACAGCTTGTCTTCTGTTGCAGCATTAACGTTAGATTCTGCCAGTTTACCTGTTATTAGATTTGTTATTTCAGTTTTTAATGCTTCAGATGATTGTGAAGCATATAGTTTAAGTTCAGCCTCGGTATGACTTCTTAACTCTGCAACCTCTTTCCTGGCAGCATTCAGAATTTGCCTGGATTGAGCCTCTGCCTCTTCCAAAATCTGTTTTTTCTGAGCCTTAGCTTCAGCAATAATTTTACTAGCCTCCTCTTTACCTTTTTCCACACCTTCGGAATAAAGCTTAGAGGTGAGTTCCTGAATTTTGTCCATATGTTATATTAATGTAGTTTGTATCTACCTTTTCTATTATTTCTTTTCTAATTTCTCGGCTGTTAAATCCATTTTACCCATAGATGAATCAACAGTTCCTTCCAGTTTTTTACCTTTTACTCGCGAAAGAATATTCACATACTCAGAATCAACATAAACACCAACTCTCAGTGTGTCATTTTTAAAATCAACACTTTGAAGTTTCACTTTGTAGCCTGAATCAAATATTATTTCACCAGTCAGTTTTTTCTCAACTTCTTTAAGTGAAATTACACCGGTATCATAACCATACGGAGCTTGGGCAACTTTATATTTCCATTCTCCAACTACTGGTTTACTGTTTTGTGCCGTGACATTTGTAAACGCAATTGAAAAACAAAATAACAGAATTAAAGTAAAAAATTTTTTCATGATTGTTTGTTTTACAATGATTATGAATAATCCCAAAGGTATAAATTATTATTAGAGTAGAGAAAAAAAATGAAATTAAATTTGGCATATTATTTGTAATTATTAACGTTATGGACAAGAAAATATTCAGACTCGCACTCCCTAATATTATTACAAATATTACAGTTCCTCTTCTGGGGATGATTGATATTGCTGTTGCAGGACGTCTTGGTTCTGCAGTATATATAGGCGCTATTGCACTTGGTGCTAATATATTTAATATGATCTACTGGAATTTTGGTTTTCTTCGGATGAGCTCCAGTGGATTTGCATCTCAAGCATATGGAGCCAGAGATTTTAGTGAGGCTATGAGTGTTTTTATCAGATCGCTTGCAATAGGTCTTGGAATTGGATTCATCATTATTCTAATGCAATATCCTATAGGAGAGTTAGCATTTAAATTTATAAAGTCCGGGCCTGAGTCTGTTAACCATGTTAAAACATATTTCAGAATTGTTATATGGGGAGCACCTGCTGTTTTGGGTATGTATGCATTTAAAGGCTGGTTTATTGGAATGCAAAATGCACGTATCCCTATGGTAATTGCAATACTCAACAATATTCTTAATATTGTACTAAGTGTATGTTTTGTGTTCGGGTTGGGAATGAGTATCGAAGGTATAGCTTTAGGTACAACTCTCTCTCAAATCATATCATTAATAGTCGCAGCTATTCTATGGCATAAATACTATGGCAGGCTAAGAAAATATATCCAAAAAGATAAAATATGGAAAAGACAAGTAATCAGAGAGTATTTCAGGGTGAATGGTGATATATTTGTACGCACCTTTCTTCTTACGCTTGTAACCACCTTCTTTACCTTTGCATCCTCTGGTATGGGTGATACAATCCTTGCAATAAATGCATTGCTAATGCAGTTTTTTATGCTCTTCTCCTATTTTATGGATGGGTTTGCTTATGCTGGTGAAGCTCTCACCGGAAGGTATATTGGGGCAAAGAACCGATCAATGCTTAGATATATGATAAAAAGAATATTTTTTTGGGGATTGATGGTATCTGTTTTAGCAATGACAATCTATACGCTTTTCCCTGATTTAATATTGAGATTGCTGACTAACGATACATTTATTATTGCAGAAACCAAAAGTTATATGTTCTGGACATTAATGATTCCATTTGCAGGTTTTGCAGCTTTTCTGTGGGATGGAATATTTATTGGTGCTACAGCATCATCCGAGATGCGCAATGCGATGATAATTTCATCAATTATATTTTTTACTTCCTATTTTTTACTCACCCCAACATGGGCCAATAATGCACTCTGGTTTTCATTTATAGTTTATCTTGCAGCTCGAGGAATTACTCTAACCATTATGGCTAGAAAAACTTTTAAATATGAGACGGTTTGGTCTAAGCAGGACTAATATGATTAAAATCAGTGGGATACAAGTTTAATTTTTGAATATAATGAAAGGGAAAATATAGTTCCTTCCCTTTCATTTCAATAAAGTTTCTTATAAAAAAATTAGTTAAAGGCTTTTGCAAGAACACTGTCTGAAACTATTTCTCCATCATCAGATCTGAATGATAAATATGGATAAATAATATCCTCTTTCCATGTTGATGGTAACTGCAACTGTGCAACTCCATTAATTCTTAATCCTGCACAAAGAGTATAGATTGCCTCTTTCTTAGTGGAGTTATATACAACAATCATAACCATATCGCTTGGACGTGCATTCTCTTTTAATGTTGCATCCCAAGTAAAATGCATCTGACCATTAACTTTTGTTACTTTTATTCCGGGTGCAGTATATAGCGAACCCCGTGATACCAGTACTTTTGAGTAATCTAACTTTATTTCCGCGTCCACCTCTATTATTGCATTTTTAATATGATATGAGGTTGCCGCGTTAAAAGCAGTAGACTTACCAGTTGAATATTCTTGAAAACCTACCCTAATAAAAGGTGTTATAGTTTTAAGAAACTGAATAGCTGTTGAAAATTTGCTTCTCTGTTTTAACTGAGCTTTAGTTCTTGGATCATTTACTTTTGAAGGTAAACTTCTTACGTAGTAAATATCTCTCCATTTTGCTCCTACTATATTTCCTATCTTGCCGGAAATACCACCATTAATACCTTTTTGTAATGTACCCATATTTCGATATTTAATTTAAGTTATTTAAAGTATGGGCAAATATCCAAGTTTGCAATGGATATAAAAAAAATCGGTCGATTTGTCCGGATTTGGTGTTGAATTGGTATAGTTTGTCGCTATTTGGTGTGGAATGACGCTAAATGGTATACTTTTTCGGTGATAAGTATGGCTTGTCCACCTCAATATAATAAAGGTATATCAACAATTTGTGAAAAATTACATAATAGTATTATATTGACCTCCTATAAAAGGGGGTCATAAGAGCAAGGTAAGACCTAAGTAAGAATATTATGAGAGTTAGCTATTGTAAAAAGGTAGTTATACTTCCACTTATCTGCATAAGAGAAATCTCATAAAGCTTAGTGTTGTACTGAGCAGTAAGCAGTCGTTGTTCCGCTTCTAATAAACTATTCTGAGCTTCACGCAGTTCAAGACCCGAAAGATCACCAATCCGATATCTCTCCATTGCAATCTCATAATTTATAGTAGCATTTTCCAGACTCTCTATCTCCAGATTAGTAAGTTCAATATTATTTTGATAAGCCATCCACATGTTCGCGAAATCGCTTTCAATAACCAACTTGTCTCTTTCAACTTCGAGCTCTCTGTTCCTGATTATAATTTGCTGATTCTTTTGCTCTCTTTTTCTGTTAAAACCATCAAACAGAGTGTATCCCAAAGTTAAACCAACATTTGGACCCCAGTTTCGTTGTCTTTCAAGATTACCACTGTTATAGTTATAGTGTGTGAATCCATAGCCGGCATTCAACCTGAGGTAAGGGTAGTTTCTGCTTCTCAGGTTTCTTAATTCAAGTTCGCTTAATGTAAGATTACTTTCGCTAATCTGTAAGAAAGTATTCTGAGCCATTGTTCTGTCAAACAACTCATCTTTTGCCAGAGATTCGTTAAAAATGATTGTTGTATCCTGAGCAATGAACTCACTCTCCACATCCACACCCATAAGTTCATTAAGCTTGATACGAGATCTGTTAAGGATTTCATATTGCTGAATCAACTGTGAGCTGTCGGCATTAAAATCCACTTTAGCCTGTTGAAGATCGAGTCTCGAAAGTGAACCCACCTGATATCGTGCTTCTACAATCCGAAGTCTTTCCTTCGAAAGCGACACTGCATACTGCAGATTTCCCAATCGTATTTGTTGTTGCACATAATTATAATATTCTGCAGTTAAATTTGCTATCAGATTTTCCATCTCAAGACGGGTGTACAGTTCGCCGGCCGACTGAAGTTCTTTCAGTCTCTTATAGTTTGTCTGTACTCTGAATCCTTCAAATAACGACCAGTTAAGATTAATTCCTGCATCAAGTGTCTGTGTGTTTGAGTTTCGATTCTCTACAACCTCATCTCCTTCAGCCGGAATCTGATCTGTGTTGCTGCTGCGCAAATTATATCCTGAGCTGACATTCACCTGTGGCAGATATCCTGCATTACCAAGAGTGACATTATTTTCTGAAACTAACTCTTGATTTCGAGCTATCTGAAGGTCGAAATTGTTTTCAAGTCCAATTCTAAGACATTCCCGCAAATCAATAACATTGCTAATTACCCTGCGTTCTTCTGTTTGTGAATATGCAGAAGCAGTGAATAAAATTATAAATAACAATAAAAAACAGGTCCTTTTTTCTTTTATAAAAAGTATCATTATTCTATGATTAAATCTTAGTTGAGTTCAGTTAGTTCGTTTTCAGAAACAGCTTTTGAATTGCCATTTTTCTTCTCCTCTGCAGATTTTCTATCAGTTGAAAGATAGATATACATAGCAGGAATAAGAAACAGGGTTAACATAGTAGAGATTAATAGTCCACCTATAACCGCAGTACCCATAGCTATTCGGCCGTTTGCCCCTTCACCGCTAGCCAGTGCCAGAGGGAGCAATCCAAGAATTGTTGAAATACTAGTCATAAGTATTGGTCTAAGGCGCTGAATTGATGCTTCTACTATTGCTTGGTTTTTATTTAAACCGGCATTTTGACGCTGATTTGCAAATTCTACAATCAATATACCATTTTTGGCAACTAACCCAATAAGCATAATTATCCCTATCTGACTATAAATATTTAAAGTTATCCCGAATATCCACATAAATAACAGTGCACCAAAAAGTGCAAGTGGAACAGTAAACATTATCACAAAAGGATCTTTGAAACTTTCAAACTGAGCTGCCATAACAAGGAAAATCAATAAAATGGCAAGGCCAAATGCAAACAATAAACTTGATGAACTCTCTTTAAAGTTTCTTGATTCTCCCTCAAGAGCCGTTCTGAACGAGTCGTCAAGTACTTCAGCTGCTATCCTGTCCATCTCTTCAAGCCCTTCTCCCAGAGCATATCCTGGAGCTAATCCAGCTGTAATGGTAGCCGAGTTGAACCTGTTATATCTATATAACTGGGGAGGTGCTACAGACTCTTCCAGTTTAACCAGATTGTCCATCTGAATCATTTCTCCCACATTGTTTTTAATATAGATAGTTCTCAGGTCAATAGGTGTATTTCGTTGCTGTCGATTGATTTCTCCCAGGATCTGGTATTGCTTGCCATTCATATAGAAGTAACCCATACGCTGACCACTAAGTGCGTATTGCAAGGTTTGACCAATATCACGTGTACTCACACCAAGCATAGCTGCTTTATCCCTGTCAATAATAATTCTTGTTTCAGGTTTTGTAAATTTAAGATCCACGTCGGTCATTCGGAAGTATGGACTCGCATTCATTCTTTCCAGAAAAGGAGGAATAAATTCCTGAAGCTTTTCAATATTAGGGGCCTGAAGAATATACTGTATAGGCATTCCAGCACGTCTTCCTCCGAAGGTCGACTGCTGCTGAACAAATGCTCGAGCTGCATTTTCATTCCTTACAGCTTCGGTAATTTCATTAGCAATTTCCATCTGTGACCTTTCTCTCTCGTCCATATCAGGCAAAACCAAACGTACCATACTAAAGGTGCTACGGGTCATAGTGATATTTGACTCTCTTTCCGGAGCCACTGAGTCGGCTATTGCTGAAATTCTATCTGTATAATCCCTTATAAATTCATACGTTGCACCTTCAGGAGCGCTACTTCGTATCATGATCTGTGAACGGTCTTCAAGCGGTGCCATCTCTTCTGGTAATGTGCTCCATAAAATTGCAATAAATATTCCTGAAACTAATATCAAGGGTAATGCAAGCCATTTTCTTTTCAGGAATGAGTTGAGAGCTTTACTATAAAAGCTGTTCATTCCTATAAAGAACACCTCTGTTCGATTGTAAAATTTACTCCTTTTCTGACCTTTCTTCAATAGTTTTGATGATAGCATCGGAACAAATGAAAGTGCCACAAAGGATGATATAATAACTGCCCCTGATATTACAATACTAAACTCTCGGAATAAACGGCCAGTCATTCCCTCGAGGAATACAATAGGGAAGAATATAGCAACAAGTGTAATGGTAGTTGAAACAACTGCAAAAAATATCTCTTTAGATCCAGCAATAGATGCCTCTATAGGATCCAGTCCATTCTCAACCTTTTGAAAGATATTCTCAGTAACAACAATAGCATCATCAACAACAAGACCCACTGCAAGCACTATGGCAAGCATAGAAAGTACATTGATTGAGAAACCTGCAAGGTACATAACAAAGAAAATACCAATAAGTGATATGGGGATAACTACAGCAGGAATAAGAGTTACCCTCAGGTTTCTTAAGAAAACGAAGATGATAAATACAACAAGAAGAAAAGCAATGATTACTGTATTTTGAACTTCGCTAATTGATGCTCTGATAAATTTCGTATTGTCAAAAGCAACATCAAGGATCACATCTTCAGGAAGATCTTTCTGCATCTGTTCCATGCGAACTCTAACCTCATCTGCGATATTAATATGATTTGCACCTGGTTGAGGGATAATAACTGCACTAACCATAGGAACTCCGTTTCTGCGGAGAATATTTTGTCGGTCTGCCGCATCAAGTTCAGCAAATCCAACATCACGAAATCTTACTATACGAAAATTATCCTCTTTTAGAATAAGATTATTAAAATCTTCAGGTGTCGACATTAACCCCATTGTACGGATCGATTGCTCAATCTGATCACCTTCAATGCTACCTGCAGGAAGTTCAATATTTTCTCTGTCAAGAGCATTTTTAACATCCATAGGTGTAATATTATAGGATGCCATTCTTATAGGATCAAGCCATAATCGCATTGCATATCTGTACTCCCCCCATATTTCAACTGCACTAACATTAGAAATCGTTTGGAGACGCTCTTTAACTGTAAGATCAGCAATTTCTGAAAGCTCAAGAAGTGATCGGGTAGGGCTCTGAACCGTTATCTGCATGATAGGGTCAGAATCAGAATCCGCCTTGGAAACAGTAGGAGGATCGGTGTCACGCGGAAGATAGCGCTGTGCAATTGAAACCTTGTCTCTAACATCATTGGCTGCTGTTTCCAAATCAACACTTAATTCAAACTCAACAGTTATACGAGAGCTACCCTGACTGCTTCGGCTGGTAAGTGATCTGATTCCTGGTATACCATTAATATTTTGCTCTAATGGTTCTGTAATCTGATTTTCTATAACTTCAGCATTAGCACCCGGATAAGAGACGTGAACTGTTATTATGGGATTATCAACATTAGGATATTCACGAACAGGCAAACTTGTATAGCCGATAATACCAAATATGATGATTATCAGTACCATTACAGTGGCAAGAACTGGTCGTCTTATACTTAGTTCGGATAGGTTCATATTCTCAATTTGCGTGGTTTTCTATAAATTGATCAATTCTAACAGGCATACCACTTCTTAGCTGCATAACACCGGTAGTAAGAAGTGTATCACCAACAGAGAGTCCGCTTACTATTTCTACCGATGCAGCGGTTCTCATTCCTGTAATTACCTCTACCTCCTGAGCAACACCGTTTCTGTAAACATATGCTATATCACGCCCCATCTCTTTTATACTTGAGATACTTGGGATAACGATAGCATCATTTATTTCATCCAGTTTTATCTGGATACTTGCAGATTGACCAGGCTTTATTTTTCCTTCACTGTTGTCATATCTTGCACGTGCAAATAGACTTAATGTGTTTACATCAAGACGAGACTCTACTGCATATACTGTAGCGTTGTGAACTTCAAGGCTGTTATCTACTGTAAAAGCCACTTCACTCCCTGGTCTTATGAGGTTAACAAAATTTTCAGTAAGTGAAAATTCAATTTTTAAGGGTGATATTTTTGTCAGATTTGATACTACAACGTTTGGGGATGCATAGGCTCCTTCGCTAACTTGTCGGAGACCAAGCACTCCACTGAAAGGTGCACGTAATTCTGTCTGTTTGATTCTAGCTTTCACCAGCTCAATATCCGCTTTCAATGTTTCAAGCTGAGTAGCAACAGACTGATATGTTTCCTGGCTGATTGCATCTTTTTCCAAAAGTGTTTGCTGACGGTATAGTCTGTCTTCAGCCAAAGGTAATTGTGACTCAAGCTTTTTAAGTTCTGCCTGTAGAGGAGCATCATTAACCTTGGCTAAAAGTGTTCCTTCCTGAACGAAACTTCCCTCTTCAAAGAAGATATCTGTAATTTTACCGGATGACTCAAATGTAAGATCTACCTCCTCATCAGGCAATAATACACCCCTGATACGAAACAAATTATTCAGTGTCTGTGGTTTTAGTATTGTTGCCGTTACTACTAACTCTGATCTGGCAAATCCCGAACCTCCTCCGGGTGACGACTGATTTCCGTTAACACTGCTTCCATTTTGTGAAGCTAACAACCTTTTAATGGTTGGAAAAAATGCCATACTCAGTATGATTACTGCTATGGTTGCAATTACAATAATCTTATTTTTTTTCTTCATAATTTTGCGCAAAGTCACTAAAATTACAACTTTAGAACAAATAAACGTAGATGGTACTATTGGTTTTTAGTTTTTTTAGGTTTCAAAATCGACATACTATCATTTTATATCGATGAAACAGATTTTAAATTGGATTAAAATAACTATTTTTGACATTCGAGTATATAATCAATCTACATATTAAATTAAAATAGGATTTATGAGAAAAATAATGTTAACTATGCTTTTTATCACCTGTGGTATGTTTTTTTGTGTAGCTCAGGATTGGGCAAATCTGAACAGATTCAGAGAAGCGAACGAAAAGCTTGGTCCTGCACGTACATGTGATAGCAGAGTGGTTTTTATGGGCAATTCAATTACTGAAGGTTGGATTAATCAGGTTCCGGAATTTTTTGCAGAAGAGAAACAATATATAAACAGAGGTATCAGCGGGCAAACAACGCCACAGATGTTACTCCGTTTCCGTCAGGATGTTTTAAATTTATGGCCTAAGGTAGTTGTTATTTTAGCAGGGGTAAATGATATTGCCGGAAACACAGGTCCCTCATCATTAGAAATGATTGAGGATAACATTCATTCAATGACAGAGCTTGCTCAGGCACATGGCATACAAGTTGTGCTATGTTCAGTTTTGCCTGCATATGATTTTCCATGGCGCCCGGGTCTGGAGCCTGCTCCAAAAATTGTTGAGTTAAACAGACGTATTAAGGAGTATGCTTCTAAAAAAGGTGCTGTTTATTGTGACTATTTCTCTGCAATGGCTGACGAAAGAAACGGTTTGCCCGAAGAGTTATCCGGGGACGGTGTTCATCCAAATAAAAAAGGTTATGAAATAATGCAGCCTATTGTTGAAAATGCAATTGCCCGTGCATTGATCATGTGGAAAGAGTTTAAGTAAAAACAAAAGACCTTTATATCTGTTTAGATTAAAAACAGAGAGGTATGCAATCGGTATATCTTACTATCGATGAGTACCTCTTGCACAAATGAAATAAGTCATATGAAAGAACTAAACAGATATTCTAAAACTATCACACAAGACCCAACACAGCCGGCAGCTCAAGCACAATTATATGCTTTAGGTTTATCAGAAGGGGATCTCACCAAAGCTCAGGTGGGCATAGTGAGTATGGGATACGATGGGAATCCCTGCAACATGCATCTGAATAGTTTAGCTTTAGAAATTAAAAAAGGTGTATGGAAAGAGAAGCTTGCAGGATTTATATTTCATACTATTGGTGTAAGTGATGGTATGAGCAATGGAACTGATGGAATGCGCTACTCCCTGGTTAGCAGAGAGGTGATAGCGGATTCTATAGAAACTGTTTGCGGTGCTCAGTATTATGATGCCCTGATTGCTGTTCCTGGTTGTGACAAAAATATGCCGGGTTCACTTATAGCAATGGGACGATTGAACAGGCCTGCCATAATGGTTTATGGAGGTACTATTGCTCCTGGGCATTATAAAGGACAAGACCTAAATATTGTATCTGCATTTGAGGCACTGGGCGAAAAGATTGCAGGTAAGCTTGATGAAAATGATTTTAAAGAGATTGTTAAAAGAAGCTGCCCGGGACCTGGCGCTTGTGGTGGTATGTATACAGCCAACACTATGGCAGCAGCAATTGAGGCAATGGGTATGAGTCTGCCATATAGCAGCAGTAACCCCGCAATCAGCAAAGAGAAGAGGCAGGAGTGCCTGGAAGCAGGTAAATATATACGTCTGTTACTTGAAAATGATATAAAGCCAAGAGATATCATGACTCGCAAGGCATTTGAGAATGCAATAACAATTGTAATAGCTTTAGGAGGAAGCACAAATGCTGTTCTTCATCTGTTAGCCATGGCAAGAAGCGTGGATGTGAAGCTGACAATTGATGATTTTCAGAGGTTTAGTGATAAGGTGCCGTTGATAGCTGACTTCAAGCCTAGTGGCAAATATCTTATGGAGGACCTTCACAAAATTGGTGGTGTGCCAATGGTTATGAAATATCTTCTTATTAAAGGTATGCTTCATGGTGACTGTATGACGGTAACTGGAAAAACAATTGCAGAAAATCTTGCAAATGTAAGAGATATAGATTTTGAATCTCAGGATATTATTCTTTCTATTGAGAAACCATTAAAACCTCAAGGTCATTTGCAGATTCTGTATGGTAATCTGGCTGAGAAGGGTAGTGTTGCAAAAATTAGTGGGAAAGAGGGTGAACGTTTTGAAGGACCTGCACGAGTATTTGATGGCGAAAAAGATTTAATTTCCGGAATCTCCAATGGCAGGGTAAAAGCTGGTGATGTTGTGGTTATAAAGAATGAGGGACCCAAAGGTGCTCCCGGTATGCCTGAAATGTTGAAGCCAACTTCTGCAATAATTGGAGCCGGATTGGGTAAATCTGTTGCACTGATTACAGATGGTCGCTTCAGTGGTGGTACCCATGGTTTTGTTGTTGGTCATATTACTCCTGAATCTTTTGAGGGTGGATTGATAGGTTTGGTTGAAGATGACGATTTAATCGAGATTGATGTAATTCATAATAGAATCACTCTTAAAGTTTCGGATGAAGAAATAGCCCGCAGGCGTTCTCTATGGAAAAAGCCTGAACTAAAAGTAAGCAGAGGCATCCTTTATAAGTTTGCAAAACTGGTTAAGGATGCCTCGCATGGTTGTGTAACTGATGAAAATTGAAATTTAGATAGTTCCAGTTATCGTATAAGATCCTGAACCCAATTCAATATCAATTCCCTGATCGCTGTCAGATACATTTCTAACACCATCATGATCAGGTGCAATAACATTCATCTCCTTTGGCAATTTAACAATTGCAGATGTGTTGCCCGGTATTGTTATGTTCCATGTGAACCTACCATTTTCCTTACTCCATTTGCTTGTTATTTCACCATAAACTGAATTGTAAGATGCATCTACATGGGTAAGTCCTTCCGGAAATTTTGGTTCCATAAGTAGCTTTTTAAATGCCACACTTTCCGGATGGTTCTTTATGCCTGCAAGATCTTCGTAATACCATATTATCAGATCACCCAGCAACATAACGTGGTTAGCTGAATTCATAGCCGGATCGGCTGTATTTCCATTCCAAAGTTCCCATATTGTAGTTGCCCCGTTATCTATCATATAGCCCCAGCTTGGGTAAGTACGGTTGGTTGCAATTTTATAAGCTAGATCGATATTTCCATATTCAGTTAACCCACGCATTAAGTGTTGAATACCAAGTACCCCTGTACTAACATGTCCATCAAAATCTACTACTGTCTTTTCTACTACATTTTTGAATACATCAATCTCTTTCCCTTCCGGAACCAGTCCTAGTCTTAAAGAAAGCATATTGGCAGTGACAGTATTATTATCATACATTGCTGAATCTGCTTTAAAATAGGTATTGTTATATGCCGTCTTAATCTGTGTAGCCAACTCTTTGTATCCTGGTATGTCCTGACTGTTTCCGGTTAGTTCAGCAAATTCAGACATGATGTTCAGGAGACTGTAATAGACAGTTGTGCTTAAAACAGGACCGGCTGTTCTTCTGGTTGGATCCTTCGAATGGATAAGCTCCTGTGACTCGGGAGGCATACACCAATCACCGTATGCATCTTTCGTTATTATATAATCTTTCATAGATACCTCCTGTATTCTTTCAAGGTATCGCTTCATAGAATTATAATGTTTGAAGATGGGTTCCGTATCACCAAACTGCTTCCATAACATTTTAGCGCTATAAAAATATGCTGCTGGCCAGGTAACATCGTCATGATATATAGTCCAGTATTTAGGTGATACTACAGATATACTTCCCTCCGGACTCTGTGAATCCTCTATATCTTGAAGCCATTTACTGTAAAGCAGGGCATTATCAAAAATAAAAGCCTCACCAAAACTGCCGGTTGTTCTATCACCAAGCCATCCAACACGTTCGTCGCGCTGTGGACAATCTGTTGGCATACCTCTGTAATTTCCCCTTATACCCCAATATGCATTCTTGAATACCTGATTGATAACTTCATTGTTAGTTTCAAATTTTCCAGTAGTTTCCATCATATCATAGACAACTTTGCCCGTGAAATCAGTTAATTCTGGCTGATAATCAAGCCCTGATATCTCTACAAACCTGAAACCATGGTATACAAACTTTGGTTCCCAGCTGAAGTTACCGTCTTCTGCAGGAATATAAATATCAGTTGCTTTTGCTCCTCTGAGGTTATCAATATATAGATTACCATCATCTTTAAGAGTTTCTGCAAATCTGAATTTTATTGGCTGATCTTTCTTTCCTGTTAAAGAATTAATTTTCAGCCATCCTACCATATTTTGACCCATGTCTAGGATAAGTTTTCCTTCACCCAACTCTGTTATTTTTATTGGAGTGAGTTCGTCCTGTACCCTTATATTAGGATTTGGCTGAGCTGTTATTATACCGCCAGGTGCTTCCATAATATCTGCATTTTTCCATCCAGAATCATTAAAGTTCGCAAGGTTCCAGTTTACGATCTCCAGGCGAGCATCATATTCTTCTCCATCAAATTCATTATTTGCTACAATCGGACCCTTGGATGTAACTCTCCATGTTTCATCAGATATTATGGTATCAGTGGATCCGTCGGAATATTCAACCTCCAGCTGAGCTAAAAGACGTGGTAGTCCAAATAACTGATTCCATCCCTCTCTCATACCGAAATATCTTCCATTGCCTAAGATCACACCTAAAATGTTATCATTACGTTTTAAAAGTGGGGTTACATCATATACGTTATAATAGACTCTATCAGGATACCATGAAACAGTTGGTGAAAGTACATCTTCTGATATTTTTTCTCCATTTATGTAAGCTTCATATACTCCTTGTCCTGAAATATAAAGTACAGCTCTTTCAATGTTATTTTTTAATGTGAAGGGCTTTCTAAGGTATCGTGCAGCAAGACGTGTATTTCCCTTATCAGTTTCACCTGGGTTAGACATACTGTCTTCTCCTATCCATTTTGCTTTCCAGTCGGATTCATTTAATAATGCCATTGACCAGGTGTTTATCTTACTCCAGTCTGTATCACCCTGGTTAGTGGATACTCTTAAACGCCAGTAATATTTTAAACCAGACTTTAACTCTTCTCCCTTAAATGGTATTAATACTGATTTATCATCTTCAATAATTCCTGAATCCCAGATTAGGTTTTCTTCGTTTTTTAAATTTTCCTCAGAAAGTGCAACCTGTATCTGATAGGATTTTTGTTGTAAATCAGGTTTTACGGAAGTTATTTGCCAAGAAAATCTGGGATTGGGAGTTCCAATTCCAATTGGATTTTCCTGCATTTCAACTTTAAGTGATACAAGTTTTACTTTTTGATTATCACATCCACTTAGAAATATAAGACTGATTATTAGTCCAATTAAGTGTGCTGATAAAATTTTCCTGTTTTTCATCTTATAAATTTTAAGATTTATTTTTAAATGATTATCCGCAGTTCTTCCTAAAGAATTTAGCGGGAAAAAGTTATAAATAAGTTTCAAAAAATGTTTGCACAATTAATTGATATTCATTATATTTACATCAACAACAATAAAATAATTCGAGCTATGAATATCCTGGATTTTGCCATAAATTACCCCGATGAGGAGTCCTGTCGGAAAAAATTCAAAGAACTAAGAGACCAAATGGGTATAACTTGTCGTCATTGTAATTGTAAAGAACATTACTGGCTTCAAAACAAACAAGCCTACGAATGCAAGCGTTGCCATGCCCGCCAAACCTTGCGTTCAGGCACTGTCATGCAACACTCCAACCTGCCTTACCGTTACTGGTTCGTCGCCATGCACCTGCTCACGGCGACCAAGGGCTCCTTTTCCGCGGCAGAGCTGCAGCGCCAATTAGGACACAAGCGTTATCAGCCCATATGGGAAATGGTCAATAAACTGCGTGACGTGATGGGCAAACGCGATGATGAGTACACCCTTGAGGGAGCCATCGAGTTGGACGACGCCTTCTTTTCCACGGAAATATCCCTTGAAGAGAGGGACAAACCGTTGAAACGCGGCCGAGGGAGCCAAAAAAAGACCAAAGTGCTGGTAATGGCTGAAAGCAAAACAGTTGAAAGCCCAAAAGCAGGCAAAAAACCAAAGAAGGTCAGATACCTGAAAATGAAAGTAATCAACGATTTGAAGTCCGATACAATCACAAAGAATGTCAAAGAACACATCGAGAACACGGCGGATTTAACCACCGATGATTCGACTTCCTATACACAATTAAAAGAACATGTCCATTCGCATACGGCATCTGTCATCCCACCCAAGGAGCTCCCCAGTGTCCTGCCCTGGGTCCATACGGCAATAAGTAATGCCAAGCGACAATTATTGGGCGTATATTACAAAATGAAACCCGAATACTTACAATATTATCTAAATCAGTTCTGTTACAAGTTCAGCAGGCGTTATTTCGGTGAGAAGCAGTTTGACAGGCTTCTGGTAGCTGCCATCACTTACACGCTCGATTTCAAATCAAGAATTTATAATAGGAACTATTGCGGATAATCATTATAACTAATTCTGCATAAAAAACACCCACATCTATTGTTTTGTTCATTTATACAAATAAAAAAAATAGATTTGATTGGAAAATGCCTTTTAATAAAACGAGACAAAACAACAGGAGAGCCATTATTTTACATTCCTGATCCTTTCAATAAGCTCGT
>NZ_JAQVHI010000033.1:0-24324 GCF_028696275.1 Lascolabacillus sp. | reverse complement strand
GGAAACCAAATATGATTGCAGAAGACAACTATGATAACAGGGATGATGTGAGGGTATCAGGACTTAGAACATTCAGCTATTCAGCACAGTTTTCGTGGATTTCTTTGGCTGATCTATTCAAACATAATTAACAAACACTTTTTATGTTAATTTATTCAATTTAGAGATAAATTAATTACTTTTACTGGTGTTAAGTTATTTATTAACATTCAATCATTTTACATGTAAATTTGAAACAAATACTAAAAAGCTAATATCATACTACATGAAACGTCGCGCATTTTTAAAAACTACAGCAATTGGAACAGGTATGATTGCAATGGGAAGTCGCTCTGATATCTTCTCAATGCCGGGATTAACGCCTGCTAATCAAACTATAGGCAATAAACTTCCCCTATGGAGAGGATTTAATATTTTAGATTTTTTCACTGTTGACCGATATATCTCTGATAAAGAAAAATTCTTAGCTACTGAACAGGATTTTAAGTGGATGGCTGACTGGGGATTCGACTTTGTACGCATTCCTATTGCATATCCATGTTATCTTAATTATGATCCCGCAATAGGAAGAAATATCTATCCTGAAGAGACGGTTGATTTCAGAGAGGAGGCTATTGAGGCAATTGAAAAGGTTGTTTATGCTGCCAATAAGTATAATTTGCATGTAAGCCTGAATTTGCACCGTGCACCCGGTTTTTGCATAAATGCACATTTCCATGAACCATTTAACTTATGGTTAGATAATGAAGCACAGCAGGCATTTTATCAGCATTGGGATATGTGGGCTAAGCGATTCAAGAACATCTCGCCAAAACTGTTGAGTTTTGACTTGGTGAATGAACCCTGTTTTAAGGAGGATATGAATGATCAGTTTTCTCCTTCAACACCAATACCGGGTGAAATTTATCGAAAAATTGCCAAAGGATGTCTGGAAGTAATTCACAAGTATAATGCTGACAGATTGGTAATTGCTGATGGCAATCATGGTGGCAATCTTGTAATTCCTGAACTTATGGATCTCCCTATTGGACAGAGCTGCAGGGGCTATTTTCCTCATTATGTATCCCACTATCGCGCCAGTTGGGTATGGAAGAATCCGGATGATGCACCCAGACCTGTATGGCCAGGTGTTATAAATGGTGAGAAGTTTAACAGACAGGTACTAGAAGAATTTTATCAACCATGGATAGATCTGGTTAACCAAGGCGTAGGAGTTCATTGTGGTGAGTGCGGTTGTTATAAAGAAACACCTCATGATATTTTTCTTGCCTGGTTTGGGGATCAGCTAGATATTCTTACTTCGCATAATATTGGTTGGGGTTTATGGAACTTCAGAGGTAGTTTTGGACTATTGGATTCAGAAAGAAAAGATGTAGACTATGAAGATTGGTATGGACATAAACTGGATAGAAAACTATTAAATATCCTTCAGCAGCATTGACAATTAAATCAAATAATACAAAAAGAATAGTTGCTAATGAAATAAAATATTCTAATGTCATCTAAAAACATATCCAGAAGAGAATTTGCAAAAGCTTTTTCGCTGAGCATTGGAAGTCTGCTATTTTTCAACCAATGCAAATTTTCTTATGAACCTCAATACAGGTTTTTTTCCGAGGAAGAGGCTACGCTTACAGATGCAATTGTAGAACAAATTATACCTACAGATGAATGGCTAGGTGCTAAGGATGCGGGAGTGACTAATTTCATTGATAAACAACTGGTTGGTCCTTTTTCAAGATTTAAAACGGATTACAGATCGGGGTTGAATTCCATTATTGTTACCTGTCAAAACATTTATGGGAAAAAGTTTGAGGAGTTGTCATGGTGTGAACAGACTGAATTCTTAAAAGAGATGGAAAGAGGGACTTTCAGTGATATTGAGAGTAAAAATACTGGAAACAATGATAACTTCTGGAATGACAATGAAAGGGTTTGGAAAAAAGGTGCTGACAGGTCATTTTTTGAGTTGATTAGAAGTCATACCATGGCAGGGTATTATAGAAGTCCAAGACACGGAGGCAACTATATATATGTGAGTTACAGGATGATTGGTTTAGATATTCCTACTATACAAGGCAGAAATAAACACAACTTATCATGACACGATAAGCGAGTCCTATTCGAAATAATTAAAGACTAATAGTGTTAATCGTATGAAAAACAGTCACGTAAATGCTGTGGTAGTCGGAGCTGGTGCCGGTGGTGGTGTTGTAGCTAAAGAGCTTAGTGTTGCGGGCTTGACGGTAGTCTTGTTCGAAAGAGGTGGTTGGGCCTCTTTTGATGATCACGATCATGATGAGATTTTTTCACAGCGCACTACTTTGCTTGGAAATGCATATGGACCTGATAATGATCGGAACAGAAGAGTAAGGGTACTACCAGATGGAAAAGAGATCATTGTATTACCTAATGACTGGAGATATGAAAATAATGCGGCATGTGTTGGTTCAGGGACTGTAAGCTATGGCGCCATGGCATGGAGATTTATGTCCGAAGACTTTAGAATGAAATCTACTTACGGACATGTAGAGGGCTCCTCTATAGATGACTGGCCTATTTCTTATGAAGACCTTGAACCATGTTACGAAAAAGATGAGTGGGAAATTGGTGTTGCAGGTGATGATAGTTTAAATCCGTTCGCTCCTCCCAGAAAAAAGCCACAACCTATGCCACCCTTCGAACATAATAAAGAGGCAAAAATATTAGAGGTGGCTGCACGAAGATTAGGGTATCATCCTTTCCCTATTCCAATGTTAAGAAATTCAATTCCTTTTGGCGGACGCCCGCAGTGCTACAGAATACGGTCTTGCGTTGGCTTTGCCTGTCCAGTTAATGCTAAAAACGGCACACATAACACAGTTATACCGATTGCACTTAAGACTAAGAATTGTGAACTTAGAACTCATTGCATGGTTAGTGAGATTCTTGTTGACAATAATGGAAAAGTAACCGGAGTTAGTTACTTTGATGAGAAAAAAAGGAAGCAAACTCAGACAGCTGATATTGTAGTTGTTTCTTCTTCTGCTACAGAAACAGCCAGACTGTTGCTTAACTCCAAATCTAAATTTTTTCCAGCAGGAATTGGAAACGAACATGACTGGGTGGGTAGAAACCTGCAAGGGCATGCTTATGCGGGAGCGTATGGTCTGTTTGAAGAGGATATTTATGATGATCGAGGACCTGGAGCATCATTAGCAATATGTGATTTCAATCACTATAACCCCGGGATTATTGGTGGTGGAGTTTTGTGCAACGAGTTTAACCGACTCCCATATCTTTTTAGTGGAATAAGGCCGCCCAATTCACCTTCATGGGGTAAAGATCATAAAGATTTTCAGAGAATCAATTTCAAGCGAGTAGGACAAGTTATTGGACCTTATCAGGAAATACCATCTTTTGAGTCAAGAGTTGAAGTTTCACATCATGTAAAAGATTACTGGGGAATTCCTGTATGCAAAATTTCAGGCAATATGAGCGTAAAAGATGATGAAGGAACAGCATTTATGGCAGATAAAGCAGAAAAATGGCTGTTAGAAGCAGGAGCATCTGTTGTATGGAAAACTGGTGTAACAAAAGGTCCACGCCCTGCTTCGGGAGGACAACATCAAGCCGGTACCTGTAGAATGGGAAATGACCCAAAGACATCAGTTTGCGATAAATATGGGCGAGTTCACAATGTTCCTAATGTATTTGTTGCTGATGGCAGTTTACATGTAACAAACGGTGGGTTTAATCCTGTTTTGACTATTATGGCTTTAGGTTATCGTATAGGAGGTTATATCGCATCCGAATGGAACAAAGGTAATCGATTTAAATGATAAAACTAAAGATCTAAATAATGTAAGCACTAAGATCTCCAAGATATGAAGACATCAAATAAACTGGTTAAAGCACTCAAAATTTTCATAATTGTTTTAATTGTTGGTTTTCTTGCAATAAGTCCTTTCTATGCCTACTGGAATTCGGCTCCTGCAGAACAAACCTGTGCTGTTTGCCATGAAATATCGAATTCTGTTCATGTTTTAGCCAATTCAGCTCATCGTGAATTATTATGCAAAGAGTGTCATGGAACTGCATTGAGTAACGGTGTACATAGTATAAAAGAGAAATCAATGATGTTTGTAAATCATATTCGTGGGATTAATACTGATAACATAATAATGGGAGAATCACAAATTCTGGAAGTAATGAACAATTGTAGAAGGTGTCACTCATCAGAATATGCTAAATGGGAATCTGGAGGACACTCTGCAACATATGGGTATATTCTTTTAGATAGTATACAAAACAGTAATGAACTATTAAATTATGATTGTTTAAGGTGTCATGGTATGTATTTCGAGGGAACCGTAGCTGACCTGGTAGAACCGATTTCCATGGATGGTCCATGGCAATTGGTTAATGCAAACAGAAATGATCTCCCTACTATTCCATGTATGGCATGCCATATGATTCATACAGATGGGGATCTGACAAGCTCCATTCTAACAGAAAATTACTACTGGGACTCTTTAAGAACAATTCCGTTACATAGCCCCGGACTCAGTTTTTATGTTCGCTCTGAAAAAGAGAATTACACAGTAGATTTACTGCCCGCATATAATATATATGATGATTCTTTGATGGTGGTTGTTTCTGACGATCCGATAATGCGCAACTGCATTCAGTGCCATGCACCTAATTCAAGACATGAAGCAGGTACCGGAGATGATCGTACCCCACGAGGAGTACATGAAGGACTGAGCTGCACTGTATGTCACGAACCACATAGTAATAATGCTCAAAATAGTTGTATTAAATGTCATCCGGCAATTTCTAACTGCCAGATAGATGTTACACAGATGAATACAACTTATAAATACAAAGATAGTCCTAACAATATTCATTTTGTCTCCTGTAATGATTGCCATGAAAATGGCAGGGGAGTTAAGTAATTATTTAAATCACACTAATTCATACAAAGACACATAATACTTAGATGCACTACCTAATTATTAATACAGAATTTAAATAATACAACCATGAATAAAAGAGATTTTCTAAAATCAGCTGCTGTAATAGCAGGAGCAACAACTGTAAGCCCGCTGTTTTCCTCTGGTATTAAAGGTAATTCAGCTGTATCAGGAGTAAAAATAACATCTGCAAACTTAGATAGGCAAACGACTGATAAAGTAACACTGAAAAAGAGTCTTGGACTTGGTATGATCTCTGAGGATTTATCTCTCTCTGACAAATTCAAACTTGCAAAGGATCTGGGTTTTGATGGTGTGGAGCTGAATAGTCCTGTCGATTTCTCATTGGAAGAAATAAAGAGGGCTAAAGAAAACTCTGGAATTGAAACTCCTACTGTGGTAAACAAAGATCATTGGAATGTACCTCTTTCTGATCCGGATCCGGAGGTAAGGAAAAAGTGTATTGCCTCGGTTGCCAAATCTCTGGAAGAGATTAAAGATCTTGGTGGAGATACAGTATTGGTTGTACCTGGGGTTGTTAATGAAAAGGTTTCTTATGAAGATGCTTATATCACATCTCAGAACTCTATACGTGAATTGATTCCATATGCTGAGAAAACGGGTATGCAGATTGGTCTGGAAAACGTTTGGAATAACTTTCTGATCAGTCCGGTTGAAGCTAAGAGATTCATAGATGAGATTAATCATCCTCTTGTAGGATGGTATTTTGATATCGGAAATGTATTGCGCTATGGCTGGCCTGAACACTGGATTAAGACACTGAACAGGCGTATCATGAAGCTTCATATTAAAGAGTTCAGTCGTGAGCTGATGAACACTGCGGGACTAAGGGAGGGATTTAATGTTGATCTTCTTAAAGGTGATAATAACTGGCCTGTGGTAATGAAAGCAGTCAGTGAAATTAAACACCAGGGAGGTTGGCTTACTGCTGAGGTTCCAGGAGGTGACAGAATTCATTTAAAGAAAATTTCAGAACAGATGGATGAGATTATTTCTTATCTTTAAAGTCTGTTATGTTGAGGTTCCCCAATAACCTAGTGTGTAATTTATTAATCAACAGGAGCTCCTTCAAATAATTTGAGCTCCTGTATTTAAATTTATAAGAAATGAAAACAAAATTATCGTTTTTTGCATTGTTTTCCGCTATTGTAATGCTATGTTCGTGCAACAGTAAAGCAAGTGAAGTAAATAAAACAGTAAGTAACGACTGGAAACTATCTATGCAGTCTTATACTTTTAATCTTTTTACTGTTCCAGAAGCGTTGGATAAGACTGCTGAACTTGGACTAAATTATATTGAGATTTATCCTGGTCAAAAGATGGGACCCGAATTCAATGACGCTATCTTCGGTTACAATCTCACATTGGATCAACAAGCTCAATTGAAAAAGTTAGCTGCATCAAAGGATATAAAGATTGTCTCTTCGGGAGTATGGACTGCAAAACGCGATGAATGGGCTCAGGTATTTTCTTTTGCTGGTAATATGGGAATGGAGTTTATCAGTGCTGAACCGGATCCTGAAGACTGGAATTTGGTTGAGGGTCTTGCAAAAGAGTACAATATAAAAGTTGCTGTTCATAATCATCCTAATGAGAACTCCTATTGGAATCCTGAAATTTTACTTGATTATATTGGTGAAAGAAGCACACTTATTGGATCTAGTGCTGATGTTGGTCATTATAAAAGAATGAATGTTGATCCAACTCTTGCTTTGAGAAAGCTGGATGGAAGATTGATCTCTATGCATTTTAAGGATATTGCTGCTCCAGATTCAGATGGAAATTATGAAGATGTGGTTTGGGGAACAGGTATACTTGGAGTTAAAGATATGTTACAAGAGCTGGATCGACAAAACTTCAAAGGTTATTTTACGATTGAATATGAAGCAAATTGGGAGAATAACCTTCCTCAGATTAAGGAGTCAATAGAATATTTCAAAAAAACTGTTCAAACGATCAAATAAATTAATATAAATACAGAATCGTTAAAACGCAAGCAGGGAAATTATCTCTGCTTGCATTTTTTTAATAAAACTGTAGTCATATATCTCTAATTTTATCTATTTTTGGTAAATTGATTCTTATTTTGAATAAATATAAAGTAATACTGTGACATAAATTAGATTATCGTTCACCTCTGATTTTACCATATTTCTCAGACTTACTGACTTAGGTCAAAATCTCAAATGGCTGTGAAAGTGAAAACTTGATATAAAATAACTCAATTAAACATTTTATAATTTGGTATATGAAAAAGACAGACAGTAAAAGTGAAATCAGCAGAAGACAGTTTTTAAACTACTCTGCTTTAGGTCTGGCAGGCCTTACAATTCTTCCAAGTTGGACTATTGGTGGTGTTAAAGTTGCACCAAGCGATCGTGTTGTTCTCGGGTTTATTGGGTTAGGTCGTCAAGCTCTTAGTGATTTTAGAGGTTTTGCAGGAGCACCAGGAGTGCAGGTGGCTGCCTGTTGTGATGTTGACAGCATTAAAATTGCACGATTCCAAAATAGAGTGGCAGAGTGGCAAAGATCTCTTAATGTTGCTGAAAGATGTGATGGCTATGAGTTCTATGAAGACCTTCTTGAACGTAAGGATATTGATGCAGTGGCAATTGTAACTCCTGACCATTGGCATGCATTGATGACCATCGATGCTTGTAATGCAGGTAAAGATGTTTATGTTCAGAAACCTTTAGCATATACAATAACAGAAGGTTTTGAAATGGTTAAAGCTGTTCGCAATAATAGAAGAGTTTTACAAGTTGGAAGTCAACAGCGTTCTAGTCGTGAATTTCAAAAAGCAATTGAATTAGTACAATCAGGAGCAATTGGTCATATTGAAAAAATATATGCAAGAGTTGGTGCCCCTCCAACACCACTGGATCTTCCAGAAGAACCAGTACCGGCAAATTTGAATTGGAACCAGTGGATGGGACCGCTTAATGATCCTAATATTCATTACCATCCTGATCTTTGTCCTCCAATCTCACTGGATCCTGTTCAAAATGAGAAATTATGGGGAGCATGGAGATGGTATCGAGAAACTGGTAATGGTTATACTGCTGACTGGGGAGCTCATATGTTTGATATTGCACAAGCAGCCATCGGTATGGACGGCTCCGGACCTGTTGAATATATACCACAAGGGTATAATGGAACAAAATATGCAACTATGAAGTATGCAAATGGAATCGTCATGACAGAACAACCCTATCTGGAGGATAACGAATCTGCACAGGGAATAAAATTCTGGGGAACAAATGGTTGGATTGAAGTAGCACGTGGTTATTTAGCTTGCTCAGATCCTTCTAAAGTTCCTTCCGAATTGGCTGGAAACAGACCTTTAACACCTGAACAGATGAGGGAAAGAATGGCTCAGGCTCAATCAGCTGCACAGCAATCCAGACAAGCAGAAAGGAACAGATCAAGCAACGCTTTATCTTTCGAAATAAGTTCACCCCATATGCAGAATTTCATCGACTGTGTTCGCTCAAGAAAGAATCCAATTGCTCCGGTTGAAGTTGGTTGTAGTACAAATACACTTTGCTGTTTAGCTAATATGGCTTTAGAACTTGGCAGACCAATCAAATGGAATCCGGCTACCCTCAGCTTTGACGATGATAAAGAAGCTGAATCTCACAGACTTTATTATTACAAATACCGTCGTCCTTATTCTTTATATTAATTAATTAATAAATAAAATTCACATGGAAAATAGAAGAGATTTTTTAAAGAAGGCATCTTTATTTACAGTTGCAGGAATGTTTGCAGGTAAATCAAGCTTTGCAAACATTTCAAAATTGAGTAACGTATCAGCTGTTACTAACAAAAAGATTGGTTTACAGATATACTCATTAGGCAGAGAACTCTATCAGGATGTTCCTGGTGGTTTAAAAAAGATCGCTCAAATGGGATATTCAACTCTTGAACTAGCCGGTTACAATAATGGTAAGATTGGTAACATAGAAATGAGCGAATTCCGCAAAATGTCAGATGATGCCGGTCTTAAAATTATCAGTTCTCACTTGAATCCTCCAGTTCGTGAATACACTAAAGACAATAAAGGAGAAATTTCAGAATTCTGGAAGAAGGCTGCTGATGATCATGCAAAAATTGGAGTAAAATATATTGTACAGCCGGGACAACCATCTACTCGAAGCTCGGAAGAGGTTTCAATTGTTTGTGAAGTTTTCAATGAAGCAGGTAAAATAGCAAAAGAGAACGGTCTGATTTTCGGTTATCATAATCACGAAATGGAGTTTGCCCGAGTAGTGCCGGGAGGTAAAGAGATGGTTTTCGGTCGCAGATTTTTTGGAAGAGCGCCTGAAGGTATGGAAGTTATATATGACGCTTTCTTAAGGCAAACAGATCCTGAACTTGTTATATTTGAGTTAGATGTTTATTGGACGGTGATGGGTCAAAGTGATCCTGTAGAATATATGCAGAAATATCCTGATCGTATAAAATTACTCCATATCAAAGATAAGGAAGTTTTAGGAGAATCAGGAATGATGAATTTCGAAAAGATATTCGAACAGGCTTATAAAAACGGTATAGAAGACTACTTCGTTGAACTGGAGGGTATTTCTAAAGGTACACAGTTTGAAGGAGTAAAAGGTTGTGCAGACTACCTGATAAAAGTTCCTTTTGTTAAGTAGTTATATTTTATTTAAAATCAATAATAAAGTTCATATAATGATAGAGGGAGAGTCTCCCTCTATCATTTAAATAATTGTCAAATTAGAATCATGAGATCAATCAAATTATTATTTATCAATTTACTATCCATAATTATTGGATTATCAACAATTACTTCAATATTTGCACAGGGAAACTACACCTCACTGAAAGGGAAAAAAATTCTTTTTGTATATGGTGGTTGGGACGGACACGAACCTGTTGAAACTAAAGACATTTTTGTACCATGGCTTATCTCACAAGGTGCAGAAGTCAGATTGAGTGATAATCTTGATATTTATACTGATTTAAATGTGATGAATAATATTGATCTTATTATCCAAACATGGACAATGGGAGAAATTAGTGCTGAGCAGGAAAAAGGTCTTACTGATGCTGTAAAACGTGGAGTTGGACTTGCGGGATGGCATGGAGGAATAGGTGATTCTTTCAGAAACTCAACTGAATATCAGTTTATGGTAGGTGGTCAGTTTGTCTCTCATCCAGGTGGAGTAATTCCTTTCAATGTGAAAATTTGTAATAAAAATGATGAAATCACACGTGGATTAAAGGATTTTAAAATGACTTCTGAGCAATATTTCATGCATGTTGATCCAAATGTAAATATACTTGCCACTACAACATTTACAGGTGAACATGCACCTTGGATTAAGGGAGCTGTAATGCCTGTGGTTTGGAAAAAAATGTATGGCCAAGGTAAAGTATTTTACTCCTCACTTGGTCATGATGCCAATGATTTCACCATTTATGAAGTGTTGGAGATCATGAAAAGAGGAATTAATTGGGCAGCATCGGATTCTCCTATTTCAATGGAAATAAGTGGATGTAATGAAGCAAAACAACCTGTTGATTATGTAAACCCTTATTTGGGAAACATTAGCCACCTGTTAGTACCAACATTTCCTACTATCCATTTACCTCACAGTATGTTGCGTGTTTATCCTGAAAGAGGCGATTTCACTGGTGATGTATTGAATGGTCTTCCAATTGTTGTTACAAGTCACAGAGGTAGTTCAGCATTTAATCTTAGCCCTTTCTATACAGAAAGAGAAGAGTTAACACCAGTAATAAAATACAGTTACGATAACGAAAAAATCACTCCTTATAAATATCATGTATATCTTGATGAAGAAGATATAACAGTTGATTATACACTTTCACATCAATCAGCAATTTATAAGATTAACTTTGGTAATGAGGACAAAAATGGAAATTCAACAATTATAATAAATTCAAGAAATGGAGAGTTAAAATGGGACGGTTCGGCAATTTCAGGTTACCAGAATTTAGCTAATAATACAAAGGTGTACCTTTATCTGGTACCGGAATTATTACCTGTATCTGCTTCTGTTCTAACCGATGGAATCTTGAAAGAGGGGCATTCAGCTTCTGGTCGTAATGCATCTTTGGTATTAAAATGGCCAAAAGATTATAAAGAACTCACTTTTAGATATGGAATTTCTTTTATTGATGAAGATCAGGCGAGAAGAAATATGGAGCGTGAAGTTGCAGACAAATCATTTAATGAGATCGCTGAAACTAGTCGTAATATTTGGAATGATGAGCTAGGTAAAATTCAGGTAAGCGGTGGCACTGAAGATGATAGATTCCTTTTTTATACATCGCTATACAGAACTTACGAGAGACCTGTTTCAATTTCGGAAGATGGAAGATACTTTAGTGCTTTTGACGGAAAGGTTCATGATGATTTTGGGCGACCATTTTACACAGACGACTGGATATGGGATTCATACAGAGCCCATCACCCTCTTCGTATTCTGATTGATGCAAAAAGAGAAGAGGATATATTAAACTCATTTGTTCTAATGTCTGAACAAATGGAAAACTTATGGTTGCCAACTTTCCCTGAAATTACAGGTGATAGTCGTCGTATGAATTCAAATCATGGTGTAATCTCTATACTTGATGCTCATATTAAAGGATTAGGAAATTTTGATCTGAAAAAAGCATATATGGCAGGTAAAGGAGCTATAATGGATAAAACTCTGGCTCCATGGTCAGGTTCTCCTTCAGGTGAATTAGATAAGTTTTATCATGAGAAAGGATATATTCCTGCTTTGAGAGAAGGTGAGGAGGAGACTATTCCTGAAGTGCATAGTTTTGAGCGCAGACAACCGGTAGCTGTTACATTAGGCACTTCATACGATCAGTGGAGTCTTGCACAATTGGCAAAAAGTCTTGGATTGAAAAATGATTATGAGTATTTCATGAATGCATCATTTAATTACAGGAATCTGTTCAATAGTGAAACAGGTTTTTTTCACCCAAAAGATAAAGATGGCAAATTTATACAACCTTTCGATTATCGTTATGATGGTGGAATGGGTGCACGAGGTTTTTATGGAGAAAACAACGGATGGATTTATCGGTGGGATGTACCTCACAATATTCCTGATTTAATTGATCTCATGGGAGGGAAAAAGGTATTTGTTGATAATCTGGACAATATGTTCAGAGAACCGCTCGGTAAAAGTAAATATGATTTCTATAGTCAGCTACCTGACCACACAGGAAATGTAGGACAATTCTCAATGGCAAATGAACCATCTTTACATATTCCTTATTTATATAACTATGCCGGAGAGCCATGGAAAACACAGAAGAGAGTAAGAACTCTGATCAAACAGTGGTTCAGAAATGATCTTATGGGTATACCAGGAGATGAGGACGGAGGCGGTCTCTCTTCATTTGTAGTTTTCTCACAGATGGGCTTTTATCCTGTAACACCGGGAACTACTGAATATACTATTGGGAGTCCTTTCTTCGATCATGTGAAAATAAACCTAGGTAACGGTAATTTCTTTGAGATTGAAACAATAAATAATTCACCTGAGAATAAATACATTCAGTCAGCTACTTTAAACGGAAAACCGTTTAATAAAGTATTTATTGATCATTTCGATATTATGAAAGGTGGAAAAATCGTATTTGAAATGGGAAACAAGGCAAAAAGAGACTATTTTACAACCGATTAAATATAAATATTTAATATTGTTTGAACAGTTTTTAGATTTATACACATAATGATTTCATAAATTTGCGATCTGTCAAATAATAACACAATTATAAGTTTACAATGAACAATAAAATACACTATTCTTACAGTAATATTCAATTAACCTTTCTTGTAATACTAAGAGTTTTAATCGGGTGGTATTTCTTATATGAAGGTTTAGCAAAAGTTTTTACTCCCAATTGGACAGCTTTTGGTTATTTAATAGACTCGAAAGGAATTTTCTCACCTATTTTTACTGCAATTGCTGAAAACCCTGATATACTGGCGATTTCAGATTTTCTAAATATCTGGGGACTGGTTATTATTGGTCTTTTAATAATTCTTGGACTCTTTGAGAGAATAGGTTATATTGGTGCGGCAGCTCTTTTAGTCATGTACTATTTGGCTCACCCCCCTCTCATGAATGTTGAGTATTTATTTCCTACTGAAGGCTCATATTTATGGGTGGATAAAAATCTTATTTTGCTATTCACAGTTATAGTACTGTACCTATTCCCCACTGCTAAAGCAATTGGATTTGACAGATTAATTTTTAATAAGAAATAAGCAAATCACAAATAAAAATGTCTGAAAACAACATAAACAAAGAAATAAACAACGATCAAACCAGTCAGAAACCGGATAATGATCTTCAAAACAGACAGGAAAATCCCGAAAACACCAAACCTGTTTCACAAGGAAGGCGTGATGCTTTAAAAGCCCTGGCAACTGTACCCGTGTTGGGAGCAATGGCTTATGGTGTTTACAAGAAAAGGAAAAATGAACTTGTACACAGGTCTGCAGCAGATATGTTTCGTTTTCCTTCAGAAATACCTCAGTACGTACCATCAATAACTGATGGTCAAACTATCAGACTAGGTATAATTGGATCAGGTATCCGAGGAAAACAGTTAATGGAAGCATTGGGTTTTGCTACTCCTGAGAATGTTCAAAATCTTATTGAGCTAAACCTAAATGATTCAAAAAACACCAGATATAAGGATTTTCTTGAACAAGAGGATCTCAATATAAGAATTACTGCTATATGTGATATATTTGACTTTCATGCAGATGAAGCAATAGCTGCCGGTGCAAATATCCACAGAGAAGGTACAAATGGAAAATTTGGCGATAAACCTGTAAGATATAGAAATTATAAAGAGTTATTAGCATCAGATGATGTGGATGCGGTTGTAATCGCTTCACCCGACCACTGGCATGGACAAATGGCAATGGATGCTGTCAGAGCCGGGAAACATGTCTATCTTGAAAAACCAATGACATGGACTGTTCCTGAAACTTATGCACTACGCGATCTGGTAAGAAACAGCAATATAGTATTTCAACTGGGACATCAAAATCGTCAGATAGAGGCATATGAGAGAGCAAGAGAAATTATAGATAGAGGATTACTCGGACCAATTACTCTTGTTGAAACAGGAACTAACAGAAACGACCCTAACGGTGCATGGGTTTATGACATTAACCCCGAGGCTAATCCTGATACAATCGATTGGAAACAGTTTGATGGGGACCCTGACAGAATTAAAGAGTATATGGACTACATGACATCTGCAGGATTAGCAAAATATATTGGTCCTGATCCTCGAGATAAATTCAGTCTGGAAAGATTCTTCAGATGGCGTTGCTGGTGGGATTATAGTACAGGCTTAAGTGGTGACCTGTTAACTCATGAGTATGATGCAATGAATCAAATCCTTAAACTTGGAATTCCTGCATCTGCATCTTCTTCAGGTGGCGTTTACTTCTTTAAAGATGGACGCACTGTTCCTGATGTATTGCATACAACTTTTGAGTATCCTGATAAAAATATGACTATGCTATATTCTGCTACATTGGCAAGTCAGTTTAAACGTAGTAGAAAAATAATGGGACATGATGCTACAATGGAAGTTGGAAGCTCTCTTACTGTAACAATAGACCCTAAATCTGAAATTTACAGAGAAAGAATCGATAATGGTATGATTCAGGCAGGAGAACCTTTCTATCATTATGTTCCGGGTAAGAATATCGATGCAGTAACTTCTGCAACTGAATTATATTTTGCAGAGAGAGGACTGCTATACTCATATGTAGGTGGAAGACGTTATAATACAACTCACCTTCATCTTCGTGAATGGCTTGAATGTATCAGAACAGGAAAACAACCTTCATGTGATATTGAACAGGGATTCCAGGAAGCAATCACAGCTCACATGGGAACAAGAGCTTATCTAGAAGGTCGCACTATGTATTGGGATGCTGAAAAAGAAGAGATAACTAGAGGGTGATAAATTTTAATAGAACTTACATTCATATTTTTTATGAAATGGGGGATACTTATCCCCCATTTTTTTTATCTTTACGAAATGAATATAAACAGATTAAAGGTTTCAATTCTATAGGTTAAGCGATATTGTAAAACCAATTTTTACTGTACCAATAACACAAAATTTAATCAATCAAATATAATATCTCAATGAATCAAAACAGTAATCTTTCAAGAAGAAACTTTTTAAAAAGTTCAGCAACAATTGGCACTATAGGTGCAGTAGGAGCAGTAGGTGGAATCCCTCTGTTAAGTTCATGTTCATCTGAGGAGAGAAAGAAGAAAGGTGAGGAACTCAAATTGCCTCAACTTCTTGATCAGGCTCCTGATGGACCGGTATTAAAAGCCGGGCTTGTTGGTTGCGGTGGTAGAGGAACCGGTGCAGCAATAGATTTTCTAAATTCTGGCCCCAATCTTCAGATTGTAGCACTTGGAGATGTTTTTCAGGATAAGATAGATGCTTGCAGAGATCTATTAAAAAAGGAGAAAAATGTTGAAATCCCTGATGAAAATTGCTTTGTTGGATTCGATAGTTATGAGAAAGTTCTCGACTCAGGAATTGATGTAGTACTTCTATGTACCCCACCCCATTTCCGTCCTGCACATGTTGAAGCAGCTGTAAATGCAAGAAAACACATTTTCATGGAAAAACCAGTAGCGGTTGACCCCACAGGTGTACGAAGAGTTATTGCAGCCGTAAAAAGAGCTCAATCACTTAAACTTAATATAATCAGTGGTACTATCCGGCGCTCACAAAAAGATTACATGGAAACTCGCAGAAGAGTATTAAATGGAGAAATAGGAGATATTACCGGTGCTCATATAATTAGAAATGGTGGAGCTCTATGGTTCAGAAGCAGAAGACCTGAATGGTCAGATATGGAGTATATGTTAAGAAACTGGGTGAATTTTTGCTGGCTGTCAGGAGATCATATCACTGAACAGTTTATTCATGAAATTGATGTTATGAACTGGTATCTTGGTAAGTATCCAATAAAAGCTTCTGGTTGGGGTGGAAGACAGAGAAGGGTTACTGGTGATCAATATGATTTCTTCAGCATTGAATATCTTTATGATAACGGAATGAGAACTCACTGCGCAGCAAGACAGATAGATGGATGCTCAAATGGTAAGGTAGAACAGATAAATTGCACAAATGGATATGCTGATGCTGCCGGAAAACTATATGATTTGAATGGAAATATTATTTGGGAATACCCAAATACTGAAAATAATTCAAATCCAGAGTGGAGTGTTACAAACCCATTTGTACAAGAACACATCAATTTAGTTTCTGCAATAAGAACAGGAAACACAATTAATGATGGTGAAGATCAAGCCTACTCAACATTAGTTACTATCATGGGTAGAGTTGCTGCCTATACAGGTAAAGATGTGACATGGGACGAAATATTAAATGCAGATATATATCTTGGTCCAAGAACATATACAATGGGTACTGTTGAAGGTATCGTTGAAGCACCACCATTAGCAGGTGTTCAGCATAGTGAATAAACTAAAATCTAAGGCAGATACTTAATTATCTGCCTTTTTTTCATGATCATATTATATTAATTTATTTGTATACATTGAAAAATAGATGTTTATTTGCTATTGATGTAGTAAACTAATGAGCGTAATTTTTTTATATCCATAGGATGACCTCATTGAATCAAAACTGGAAAAACTTTCTAGAAAAAGGTGATGAGTTCTCTTTTTCAATAATCTATAATAAGTATGTAGAGGAACTATATGCCTATGGAATAAGTTTAGGTTTTCAAAAAGAAAATTGCAAGGATGCAATACAAGACGTATTCATCAAAATCTTTTTAGATAGAAACAATATATCGAAAATTGAGAATAAATCAGGTTATATCTTCAGATCTTATAAAAACAGATTGATTGACCTGGAAAAAAAGAATAATAACAAAGACAACATTGATTCAGTTGAGGATAAATTTACCATAGAAGTGACTATCCTTGACAATCTGATAGAAACTGAGATAGCTAATATAGTAAAGGAAAAAATTAAAAAGCTACTGGAAAGTATTACCCCAAATCAACGTGAAGTTGTTTACCTTAAATATGTTGTAGGACTTCAACATAGTGAGATTGCAGAAATTTTAGGAATCCATGAAGAATCTGCACGAAAGCTTCTTTATAGAGCAATGGAGAAATTAAGAAATAAAATCTCTAATGATGAGCTCTATCTTATAGCAATATATTTTATGCTCTTACGCTTTATAATTTAACTTTAAATTTCTAAAGTTAAATTTTTTAATTCATATCGAAATTATGTCCACATAAACGAAAGTAAATCGTTATTATTATAAATGGTTTACTGTGGAAAATAACAAAGAATTTATACGTAATGTAGATTGGCTCTTACAGAATGATGAGTTCATCAAATGGAGGCTTTTTAATTCTAAAGAACTAGAAGATTATTGGAAAGAGTTCATTGAGGATAAACCCTATATGGAAAATGCTCTGGAAGAGGCTATATTACAATTCAATAAAATTAAAATAAATTATTATCAAATTTCTGATATTGAAAAAAAACAGATTTTCAGTAATATAAGTAATAAAATCAAGCAATTTAAATTAAGGCGGTTAATACTTAAAGTTAGTTATACAGCTGCTGTTATTCTAATTGGTTTTATCTCCATATTTATTGTACGTGAGTATAATCATACTGAAAAACAAAAAAATCAAATATCATCAAATATGATTGTTGGCCAATCATTACCTGAGGAAGAAGCTTATATCCTATCTGATGGAATTAAGTTTAAATTAAAAGATAAATCACATGTAGGACTAATAAATAATGGTACTGCTATAATTACTAATAGTGACAACTCCACTAAGATGTTAGCTCTCTCTACAGTAGCAATGAACAGGTTAGTTGTACCATATGGAAAAAGAGCCAATTTAACACTTTCAGACGGTACAGTTATATGGTTAAACTCAGGCACCCAACTTGACTTCCCATCTGAGTTTGTAGACAATACTCGAGAAATATTTGTAAATGGAGAAGTTTTTATCGAAGTGAAAAAAGATCTGAACATGCCTTTTATTGTTCACGCAGGTGATATAAATGTTACAGTAACCGGAACATCTTTCAACCTTTCTGCATATTTAGATGACAATATGAAATCTGTTGTATTAGTAAATGGTAAAGTACAAGTTGAAACAAAAAATAATTACAAAACAGATCTCTTGCCTAATGAGAAAATTGAAATTAATAATAATTCGATAAAAAAAGAGATTGTTGAAATTTCGGAATATATAAGCTGGAAAGATGGATTACTAGAGTTATACAGTACCCCTATGTCAGAAATTCTGAAAAAAATAGGAAGGTATTATAACGTTCAATTCGAAAAAAGTGAATTAATAACACTCAACAATGAAACTTTTACTGGTAAACTATTCCTTTCTAACAGTTTAGATAGTGTCATGACCTCTATCTCAACTCTTTCTTCGACTGAATATCTAAGAGATGGAAATAATATATATATAATTAAAAAGGAAATGCCTATGAAATAACAATTTACATTCAGAAGAAAATCGGACAATGCTGCCACATCGCCCGATTTATAAGAAATTAATTTACTAACCGACCTAAATCAGGTAAACTAAATTCATTACAAATGTATGGAAGATATTTATTATTTTAGACTAATTGCTTATAAAGATTATAAGCAAATCGAAAAGATCATGAAATTGACGACACTGCTTTTACTTATTAGCATTTTTAGCCTGACAGCAGAAAATGTTCATTCACAGCAAAAAGAGATTTCTATTAAGTTCAGAAATGAGACTATCATTAATGCAATTTCTAAAATTGAAAAGGCAAGTGATTATGTATTTTTAATCACGGATGAAATTAAGTCGGAACTTAATAATACTACTTCATTAGATGTATCTAAAAAGAGTATTAACAATATACTTGATATTCTGCTAAGTGACACAAATCTTAAATATAACGTAGTTGAAAGACAAGTAACCCTTTACAAATCTCAGGGAAGTGAAGGAAAAGAAGTGTCAGATAAGAATCTTAATGAAATTGTTCAGCAAAAGAAGCAGATCAGAGGAAGAGTTACTGATAATCAGAACGTTCCAATTATTGGAGCTAATATAATAGAAGAAGGTACCACAAATGGAACAGTTACTGATATTGATGGTAATTTTTTATTAGAAGTTGAAAATGATGCCCAAATTCATATTTCGTATATTGGATATCATGCACAGTTGATCAGTACTTCTGATAAAACGACCTTCGAAATAACACTTATTGAGGACACACAATCTTTAGACGAGCTTGTTGTTGTAGGCTATGGACTGCAAAAGAAAAAGTTAATAACCGGAGCAACTTCACAGATTAACTCTGATCAAATTACCAAGCAAAGCCCTGTTTCTATAGTTGATGCTCTTAGATCAAGCACTACTGGAATGCAAATTGTAAAAACTTCAGGTGAACCAGGATCTGCATTTAGGATAAATATTCGTGGTTTAGGGACTACTGGAGATGCTACCCCACTATTTATAGTTGATGGTGTTCCTGTTAGTAATATTAACTATCTGAACCCTTCAGAAATTGAATCTATTGATATACTTAAAGATGCTGCATCATCCTCTATTTATGGTTCAAGAGCTGCAAATGGTGTTGTACTGGTAACAACAAAAACCGGCAATTACAATACAAAACCAACAATTTCATATAATGGACACTATGGAGTGCAGAATCTTTATAAAAAATTGCCTACATTAAATGCACAGGAGTATGCAATATTAATGAATGAAGCCAGACTTAATGATGGACTGGAACCTTATGATTATGCATCTTTGGTGCCTAACTGGGATGAGATAGAAAGTGGCAGAAGCAAAGGCACAGATTGGTTTGGCGAAATTATGGTCAAAAATGCACCATTACAGAATCACACTTTAAGTATTAATGGTGGAACAAATAGTTCAAGGTTTACTATGGGATTCTCTTACACTTCTCAGGATGGAATTCTTGGCAAACCAGTTGCTTCCGAATATGATAGGTATAATTTTAGATTAAATAGTGAACATATTATCTTAGAAAACAAAGACTATTCAATATTAACTATCGGAGAAAATCTATCATACAGCTATATAAATCGTGCAGGTATTGCAACTGGAGGAATGTATACCAACTCAATTCGTAATACTTTATCAACTTCACCATTTATGCCGGTTTATGATGAAAATAATGAGTATCAATTTGCAATTCCCTGGGATATCAGAGTTCCAAATCCAGTGGCAATAATGGTTTATACTCATGGGAATAACACATCAATTGATCATAAAATTCTGGGTAATATTTATATAAATCTTCAACCTATTAAAGATCTAACATTAAGAAGTTCTTTTGGATATGACTTCTCAAATTATACATATCGCAGCTACACACCTAAATATAATCTTAGCGAAAGGCATTTCAGGGATTATAGCAGCACAAGTCATAATATGTATAAAGTTTTAGGAATGACAAACGAAAATACTATTAATTATCAAATACAATTAGGTGATTTAAGACACTCACTTGATATTCTTGGAGGAAATACTATTCAAATTAATAATATTGGCGAAACAATTTATGGAACTAATATCAATAGTATTTTTAATGATCTTGATCATGCCTATTTAGATAATTCTAAAGTTATTGATCCTGCAAGAACTGTATTGGGAAGTTATCCATGGAATGATAACAGGTTATTATCATTTTTTGGAAGAGTAAATTATGATTTCGATGAAAAATATCTTTTAACACTTGTTTTAAGAGCAGATGGATCTTCAAAATTTGCAAAGAATAAGAGATGGGGCTATTTCCCATCAATTGCTACAGGCTGGGTAATCTCTGAAGAGTCCTTTTGGGAAGAAATCAAGAATAATATCAACTTTTTAAAATTCAGGGCAAGTTGGGGACAGAATGGGAATCAGAATATATCTCCATTTCAGTATCTATCTACAATTAGTTTGAGTGGCGCAGATTATTATGGAATAAATAAAAATGAAAGATTAGTTGGAGCTTACCCAAATATATTACCAAATCCTGATGTTACTTGGGAAACATCTGAACAGCTGAATATCGGTTTTGACTCAAATCTGTTTAACAACAGATTAGCACTCAACTTCGATTGGTATAATAAAATAACTCGTGATTGGCTTGTAGCTGCCCCAACTCTCGCTAGTTTCGGTACTGGAGCACCTTATATCAACGGTGGTGATGTTCAAAATAAAGGATTTGAGATTTCAGCAAATTGGAATAATAACATTAATGAACTTAATTACTCAGTTGGTCTAAATTTATCTCATAATAAAAATAAGGTTACAAGAATTGACAATTATGAAAAAATTATCCATGGACTCCCAAATGTTCTGGCAGATTTGACAAGTGAAATATTCAGAGCTGAAGAAGGATTTCCAATAGGTTATTTTTGGGGATACAAAACAGATGGAATATTCCAAAATAAATCAGAGGTGAACGCTTATGTAAACACAAAAGGTGAGTTGATTCAGTCAGATGCAACACCTGGAGATGTTCGCTTTATCAATACAAATGATGATAATGTTATTGATGATAAAGATAAAGTCATGATAGGTGATCCTAATCCTGATTTCACCTTTGGCTTATCTCTTGGAGCTGATTATAAGGGATTTGACTTTTCATTAGTAGCATCAGGCGTTGCCGGAAACCAGATAATTCAATCTTACAGGGATTTCGCTATTTTTCCAACACATAATTTTACAACTGATATTTTTGGTCGTTGGTATGGTGAAGGTACATCAAACAGACTTCCCAAATTATCAACCGCTTCATCTAAAAACTTTTCTAATATATCTGACCTTTATGTAGAAGATGGCGATTATTTAAGAATAAGTAGTATTTCAGTAGGTTATGACTTTAGCAAACTGATCAAAAAAGCCTATCTAAAAAGACTTCATCTCTACTTTACAATTCAGAATCTTGTCACCTTTACAAAATATTCCGGTATGGATCCCGAGATAGGATATAATGGAGGTGTGAGCTTTGGATCAGGAATAGACTTAGGATTTTATCCCAGTCCACGAACTGTATTGGTAGGATTAAATGTCACATTTTAAAAAGAGCATAATTATGAGAAAATATATAGTTTTATTAATTGGTCTATTTTTAATTGAAAGCTGCGCTGATTTTCTGGACACAGAACCTTTTACTAGTAAGGTAAATACAAACTTTTACCAATCACCTCAAGATGTGAATCAAGCATTAATAGGTATATATTCTGTTTTAAACCCTGGAACTTCTCATATGCACAGTTTTTTTATATCTGAACTGCTTTCGGACGATAGATTTGCTGGAGGAGGTGGCGTTGATGCAGCTATACATGCAATATCAGAGTTTAAAAACTTCTCAAATGATATGTATCTATACCCTTGGCAACAAAATTATAGGGGAATATTCAGAGCAAATATGCTACTAGAATCTATAGAACAAGTTACTTCATGGGAGTCTGAAACTCAAAAAAACAGATACATTGGTGAGGCTCATTTTATGAGAGCTTACTATTTTTTTGATCTGGCCAGATTGTTTGGTACAGTTCCTTTAGTATTGGAAACTACTCCACAAAATCTTCCAAAGGCAACACCAGAAGAGTTGTTTGGGCAAATTGCAGCTGACTTATTAATTGCAATTGAAAAAATGCCTGATACTCCATATTCTTCAAATGATATTGGACGTGCTACAAAATGGGCTGCTCAAGGTATGTTGGCTAGAGTTTTTTTATATTATACAGGAGTCTATGGAAAAACAGAGATTCAACTACCTGAAAATGGCACTTTAACAAAAACAGAAGTAATTAATAATGTTGATTATTGTATTGCCAATAGCGGTCATGAGTTGGTTGATGATTTTAGAAATCTTTGGCCCTATTCTTATGCTAGCAACTACGATTATGCTGTAGAAAATAATTTAACATGGATAGGTGAAGAAGGTGGAAATAAAGAAAACATGTTTTCAATTCGATTTGGATCTTTTGGTGGAAACAGTCGCAATACTATTGTATTGTTTTTTGGCGTGAGAATGCAAAATACAAATCCATTTGGCTATGGATGGGGCGCAGGTCCAATTAATCCTCAACTTTGGAACTCCTGGGAGGATTCAGACTTGAGAAAGAAAGCCTCAATTTGTGATGTTAAAAATGAGGATATAGGATATGTTTCAAGCTCAGATCAATATCATGAATCATACTTATGGCAAAAAAAGTATATGCCTGTAAATATCTTTGTTGATGGTAAATTACAAAATATGTACACTTACCTATATGGTACACCTGCAAATAATATGGATTGCAATGCCCAGGAGATTGTTTTATTAAGATTTGCAGATGTATATTTAATGGGTGCAGAATTAGGTTCGGCTAAAGCACAGGAATATCTTGATATCGTAAGAAAAAGAGTTAACTTGCCAAGTGTACCTGCTACCATAGATAACATAAAAAATGAAAGAAGATTTGAATTAGCTTTTGAAGGAGTCAGGTACTATGATTTAATGAGATGGGGAGAGCTTGAAAGTGCTTTTAATAGAGTAAAAAACATTCCTCTAGAAAATGAGGGAAAACCTGTCGAGTATAGTATAATATATCGCCCTGAGACAAAAGGTTTCTTACCAATACCTGAATCGCAGATACAACTGTCTGATGGCATTCTGGAGCAGAATGAAGGTTGGTAATATTAACTCACTTTTAAAATCAATAATTATGAAAAATATAATATATCTGTTTATTACAACAACATTATTGTTATTTTCATGCGATCCTATAGAGAACAGGGATACGTTGCCACCTTTAGAAAATCCTGATAAATTAGCCGAAGCGATAAACCTTAAAGTTGAAAGTACTTTCCCTGGTGGGAATATCATCGCTTTAGGTATAGATGAGGGTTTTCAAGTCCATTGGGATGCAGAAGGTATAAATTCTTTTAAAAATAAAGATACAATTCGTTTAAGAACAATCGGAGAAAAAACTATCATCTGTAATGTCTTGACAAAAGGAGGTATAGTCAGTATAAAGAGAACAATAAATGTAACTTCAGTTCCAAATCTGATTGAAGAACCTCTAGCTTTCCTTATTGACTATTTTGGAGATGGTAAAACTTGGGTTTATGCAACTGATTTTAGCAATGGAACTCTTCACTGGTTCCTTTCAGCACCGTATGCATGGGACGAAATATGGTGGCTGCCAATAGCTGATGGTGTTGTATCTGAAGATGGCTTTCAATCGGAATTATTCTTTGAAAAAATA